>WRNB01000014.1 GCA_009776805.1 Candidatus Bathycorpusculum grumuli
GCATGGTGTGAATTGGCATTTTACTGCTGAGGATGCAAGGGTGAAGCTTAGGAGGTTGTATCCCGTAATTTTGTAAAGTTTTAAATGTTAAGAGGTAATAGTAAAATAGGCTATTTCAAGATTTCACTGATGCCAAAAATAGTGTACTCAATAATCCACAATTTTCAACTATTGGCGCAGCCAAGAACAACCGTGTCTATGTTTGTGATTTTAACGCCCGAACTGGGATACATCAGTACTTGGATATTTGGCTATGTAAAATGGTTTCAACCCGACATGTTCTTAGATGTTGATTTAAATGCTGTAAATAAATATCGGTGTGAACAATTTTTGAGCGAATCAGTAACATCTGCTTGTTATTATCTATAACTGTGCCCTAAACTTGCATTTTTATTTCCCTTTTTTTATTTTTATGGGTTGTTTAAATGCCTTTGGTAACAAGGGTTAAATATTCTTTTAACTAAAAAAGCTGTAGTAGTGTTGTGTTATGACTGAAATAGAAATAGCTATAGCGGCTATGCATAGAATCTGCAAAAAATCAGGTGCAGAACGTGTAAGTGAAGCAGCAGCTAAAGAACTTGCAAAAAACCTCCAAGAAATAGGTGTAAAAATCGCCAAAGATGCTCTGGATTTTGCAATGCATGCTGGCAGAAAAACCATAAAAACCGAAGATATAGAAATCGCCGCCAAAAAATTCATGAACAAATAAAACCAAAAATTGAACAATCTTCTTACTTTCTCTCTTTATTACTTATTTATCAACCAACTAGTTTTGTTTTCAACTCAATGAACAAACTGCCAGACTTACCTTATTATTATTGGTCAAGAAGGGGTATGCGTTTAATTTCTTTTATTATGTCCATGTCTTGATCATCACTAATAATTGTTGATAGTTTTCGACTAAGAGCTGAAGCAACATGAATGGCATCGCGAGGTTTTAAATTATATTTGCCTATTAATCCCTGTGCTTGACTGAGAACATTTTCATCAACGTTTATGAAGTGTAAATTGATAAACCCGATTAGTTTTTGACCCTGATTTATCGCTTCATTTGTACCCATAGTTTTCTTAACTACCCAAACAACCTCATCCCACGTTAATGTCGATGTATAAGCTGATAATTCGTTGTTAGCTATGTTTTTTAGAATTTCTTTTGCTTTCTTTACTCGAGAATCCATTTCTACAGAATATAGTACTGGGTAGAGGAAAACGTTTGAATCAACATAAACTATTTCTTTCATTGGTCTCGTTCTCTATTAATTCTTTAATGTTTACTGGTTTTTTTAGTTTTGCAGATGTTGTTGTTATAAAGTATTCTGCGTAGTCGCCTGTGATTTTTGGTTTTTTTATTATAATTTCTTTTTCTCGTAACTCAAAAGTTACTTCTACTCCTGTTTTTAACGCTAATGCTTCACGCATATGCTTAGGAATAACAACTTGACCCTTAGGACCAACACTTCTAGTAGTCATATGAATAACCAATCGCAATAAGTATAACCTGTTATTTATACTTTCCAACTAAATGGTATAACTTTTTGTTAACAATATATTTGCTGATTTTGGTGTGTGTGTTGTGTTTCTTTTAAAGTTACGAGGCATTATTAGTTGTTGATGTTATATGTCTGTTGCTGAGAGTAGTGTTTGTTGGGTTGAGGTTAGGTTCTTATTACGTCAAATTTGGTGTCTGCAAATTTTGTTTCTGTGTTGGATGTGTTGTTTTGTGTGGGTAAGTCTTTTCGTTTTTTTATGGTGAACGCTAAAGATGAGATTCTTGTTGGGTGTGTGTTGGTTTTATTGTATGTGTTTAGCTCACATGAATATATATGCATAAACATGTGTGTGTTGATGTGTTTGTTGAATGGAGGTCCATAAAAATTTTTAATTTCGGCTTAAAATGAGTAAGGAAAACTCTTTTTTCACTAAGAGCTAAATACCTGCCATAGTTGTGTATAACTGTTTTTGGGTGATTTTTAGGTGTTTTCAGAAAATTGATTGGTTGGGTGATACAATTAATTTTTTCGGAATTTGTGTTTCTTTTGTGTATGTCGATTTTTTAGTTTGTCGAATGTATGGTGATGTTGCTTGTTTGTGATGTACTGTGTTGTGTATGTTTTTATTTATTATGTATTAATTTAATGTTTAGAACGTGTCATATTTGTTATGATTTGTGTTTTTAGAGCAAGCTTTTATAGTTAAATCGTCATTTATGGGTGACGTTATGTTTCAAATATATTGGAGTCGGTTTAAGGTATGAAATGTCTTTCGTGTATGCATGTATTAGTGTTAGTTATAACGACGATGAATTGTTGTTTGATAGCAATGAGGTTAACAAAAAAATTGAACAAACAAGTTTTTTTTTGCGATTTAATGTGAGGTTATTAATCAAATGATGAAACTTATAGTTAAAAAACGAATTGTAATGTTATTAATTTGTATCTTATTGGCAAGTTTGATGTCTGCATGTAGTATTACACCTGTGGACGCAGAGAACCATAAAATGGTTGCATTAACATTTGATGATGGTCCTTCTATATATACCGACAGTATATTGGATATATTAAGTGAAAATGATGTTAAAGCCACATTTTGTGTTCTGGGACAAAATATTTATACACATCAGGCTGTGATGCAACGTGCCTTTTCACAGGGGTGTGAAATTATTGGCCATTCATGGTATCACAACGATTTGACGACTTATTCTTCTGATCAAATTATGCAGGAATTGCAAAATACAAACAACGCTATTTTTGACACTATAGGTGTTTACCCTACTATGTTCCGTCCCCCATATGGAACAATTGATAACAATGTTATGAGCGTTGCAGAAGATATGGGGCTTGCTATTATATTATGGGTTGTTGATTCTTCTGACTGGGACACTCTAGATTCTGCTGCAGTTTATGATCAGATTATGGGTGAGGCCCGAGATGGTGTCATTATACTTTGTCATGACATATATGAATCGACCGTGGATGCTATGGAACAAGTTATACCTGATTTAATTTCAGCTGGTTATGATTTAGTGACTGTTTCAGAGCTTTTAGGTGAAACAAAACCGGGACAATTGTATGCAAATACTGTATATGATTGGAAAGGACTTACTTATACAGTGATGGAAGATGATGATTTGTATATTATTTCAAAAAAATATGGTACAACCGAAGAAGCAATAATGATTTTGAACGAGCTTCCAAATGATATTATCGATACTGGATTAATATTACGTATACCTTGTACTGGTATGGGACCACTTAGCCATGTATGGGATAATGGTGTACACACAGACCCAACTTGTATAGCGGATGGGTGCTGGACCTATAGCTGTGTTAACTGTGCTGTCAGTTATGTGCAAGTTGATGAAGGCACGATGCTTGACCATGTAAAATTTACTGAAATTGTTGAGGCCACTTCTACTGAAGACGGTTATAACCGAACATATTGTTCTGTGTGTGGTGAAGAATTTAGTTATGAGATTCTTGAAGCTACTGGTTACCTTGCAAGCATAAATGTAAACACATTACCCGATAAAATAATTTACAATCAAGGTGATTTACTAGAGCTCGATGGAATGGTTGTAACAGCTACTTATGCCAATGGTGACCAAAAAGATGTTGAAGGATACACCACAAGTTTGATACCGGGAACACCATTATCTGATACTGGCAATTTCCTTATTCAAGTCAGCTATACTGAAGATACCATAACTATGACTACAAGTTTTACTATAACAGTAATATCTTTAGAGGATACCTCAAAAATCAATGTGACAAACGCAACAGGCAGATCAGGCGAAGAAGTAACACTCACTGTTTCAATGGAGGATAATCCTGGTATTGCGTCTTATTCTTTAACTATGTTGTATCCTGATTCTCTTACTTATGTTATTGCAACTCCTGGTGATATCATTGATTCAAACTTTTTTAAATCTGGTGATGTGCCTGGACAAGTTATTGTAAGAGCAACATCTCCAACAGGTGTTGATGTATCGACTGGCAGTATCTTGTTTTATATTACATTCAAAATCAATGAAAACATAGACGATTGCGTCATTGACGACCTTAGTTTGGGCTATTATGACCTAAATAATGATGGTATCGAACACAATGAACACATGTACCATTACACAGTTGACACACAACCCGTGATCACTGTTAAAAACGCAATCTACGGTGATGTTAATGGTGATGGGATTATTAATTTGCTTGATGTTACGCGTTTATTGCGGTATTGCTATGGACTTGATCCCACATCAAACAATTTCGTAGCGATAAATAGTGATGTTAATGGTGATGGAATTCTTAATTTGCTTGATGTTACGCGTTTATTGCGGTATTGCTATGGAATTGATATAGATCCACTTGGGCCAAAAATTACACCACTTAATGATCAAATATTCATACTTGCCGAAGATAGTCTAACTGAACCTACTGTTAGCATATCTAGCGAAACTGGTTATTCAGGTGAAGAGATAACTTTGACAGTATCACTGGAGGATAATCCTGGTATTGCGTCTTATTCTTTAACTATGTTGTATCCTGATTCTCTTACTTATGTTATTGCAACTCCTGGTGATATCCTTGATTCAAACTTTTATGTTATTACTGCGCCTGGGCAAGTTATTGCAAGAGTAACATCTTTGACGGGTGTTGATGTGTCGTCTGGTAGTGTCTTGTTTTATATTACGTTTAAAATCAATGAAGAAACGTCTGCAGGTGTTATTGATGGGTTAAAACTTGGTTATTATGATACAATTTTTGATGGTATTGAGCACAACGGGAAACTTGAATATTATAATATTATTCAAGGAACATTAACAGTTAAAGATAATCATGTTCATGATTATGTTGGTGTTGTGACTTTGCCTACTTGTGAGGATCAGGGTTATACGACTTTTACTTGTAGTGTTTGTGGTGATAGTTATCAGGGTGTTTTTGTGGAGGCTCTTGGTCATGTTTGGGGTGTTGGTGTAGTTACGGTTGTTCCTACTGAGGATAGTGAGGGNGTTTTGACTTTTACTTGTAGTGTTTGTGGTGAGGTGCGTGAGGAAGTTATTCCGTGTCTTGAACATGTTCATGTTTGGGGTGTTGGTGTTGTGACTTTGCCTACTTGTGAGGATCAGGGTTATACGACTTTTACTTGTAGTGTTTGTGGTGATAGTTATCAGGGTGTTTTTGTGGCTGCTATTGGTCATGATTTGCAGTTGGAGTCTGTTGCGGCTACTTGTGATGTTGCTGGGTATGTCAGGGTATTTTGTTCTCGTTGTGATTATGAGGCAACATATATTATTTCACCTATTGGCCATGATTGGGGTTATGGTATAGTTACGCTTAAACCTACTGAGGATAGTGAGGGTGTTTTGACTTTTACTTGTAGTGTTTGTGGTGAGGTGCGTGAGGAAATTATTCCATGCCTTGATTCTAGTCATGTTCATGATTATGTTGGTGTTGTGACTTTGCCTACTTGTGAGGATCAGGGTTATACGACTTTTACTTGTTTTATTTGTGGTGCGAGTTATCGTGGTGATTTTGTGACTGCTATTGGTCATGATTTGCAGTTGGAGTCTGTTGCGGCTACTTGTGATGTTGCTGGGTATGTCAGGGTATTTTGTTCTCGTTGTGATTATGAGGCAACGTTTACTTCTCCACCTACTGGTCATACTTGGGTTGATGGTGTAATTACGCTTAAACCTGCTAATGGTAATGAAGGAATTGTTACTTTTACTTGTTTAATTTGTAATGAAACCATAGCTATTACAACTAGTTCTTATGTGGTTCAGTCTGGTGATACTTTAGACACTATCTCAATGAAATATAACATGACGACGATTATGCTAAAAGATTTGAATGGACTTACAAGTGATGTAATTTATCCCGGTATAACATTACATGTAGTTTCACAGGAAAATATTCTTGATACTGGTGAACCGGGTTCTGGTAGTGGTTCGGGTTCTGGTAGTGGTTCGGGTTCTGGTAGTGGTTCGGGTTCTGGTAGTGGTTCAGGTTCTAATAGTGGCTCAAGTTCTTCATTAACTGATTCGTCTTTAAATGGTAAAGCTAGTGAATCTGAAAATAGTGAATACTTACCTGATGACATTGTGCCTAATAACGTTAAATTTGATGATACCAATAAAGATTCACCTTTTTGGACTTTCTGGAGAATTGTGCTTGTGGTGTGTGTTGTATTGGTGATTAGCGCAGTGCTGACAATTATAGGTGTTGCTGATGGATGGGTATCAAGGAGAGTAACTCGCAAAGTTTGAGTTTGATTTTTAATGTTTGACAAAAAAAAGCGCGCTTTATTATTTATTAACTTATTTTTATCCATTGCAATACTGCTGTCTGTATATGTTTATCGACTTGCAACGCTTTATTTTCGTTGGTGGCATTTTATCTTTATACTTTATGGCCTGTTAGTTATACCCTATATAGTTTCTAGCCTTGTACACGCTCACAAATACTGTCCAATAAATGACACTGGTTACAGACCCACAATTAGTGTAATAATACCATGTTATAAGGAAGGCGTAGCTGTAACACATACTATTTCGGCGGTTTTGAATTCAGATTATCCAAAAGATAAACTTGATTTGATGGTTGTTGACGATGGTAGCACTGACAACACTCCTGATATAATTGCTGAAGCATTAGAAAAATCCGGTGGAGCATTCCGTTTTTTTAAACAGGAAAAAAACATGGGAAAACGTCATGCACTAGCATTTGGTGTTGAACATGCAATTGGTGAATTTGTTGTTTGCATAGATAGTGATGCTGTAATTGAACCAAATGCATTGTCTAATCTTGTTCAGCCTTTTGCAGACCCAAAAATATATTGTGTTTGCGGAAACGCTATAGTCACCAATGAACACAACAAAAAGAACAACACACTTCTCGCACGGTTCCAAAAAGTTTGGTACACAGATGGATACTATATCCGTAAGGGTGCCGAAAACTTGTTTGGTGTAGTTCTCTGTTGTTCAGGTGTATTATCAGCATTTAGAAAAGATAAAATCAAACAAATCTTACCAAATTGGTTAGATGAAACGTTCATGGGTAAAAAATGCGTTTCAGGTGAGGATGCTCAACTAACTAATTGGATGCTAAAACTTGGAGGCAAATCAGTTTTTCAATCTAACGCGGTAGTTTATACTGCGGTGCCTGCAAATATGAAAACTTTTGTTAAACAACAAATTCGCTGGGGTAGAGGATCATTCTACAGTATGATAACTGCTGCCAAAATTTTTCTCAAAAGGAATTTGACTGAAAAACTGATTTTTTACAGTAATTTTTTAATTATTTTATTTTCGCCATTTATGTTGTTTTTTGGTATAATTAGCATTACGCTATTTGGTGATTTGAATGCTATATTTTTTTTCATAGCAGGATACGTACTTATAGGGTCTGTTTCGGCATTTACTTGCAAAATGTTAGCTAGCTATTTCTCAATCAAAGATGTTTTCTATCGTATATGTTTATTTGTTTTGATGATGTTTCTTACCTTTACATATTTCTATTCATGGTTAACTATTTGGCGAGAAAAAACATGGGGAACTCGATAATGACTTGGTTTGTGGCAAAATGAATAATCATTGTTCTGTTTCCACATTGCAGCAAGTCAATAATTGTGTAAAACCTAGAAAATAGGCCTTATTTCGAACGACATCTTGAAACACATATGCCAATGTAGTTTAAACTTGCTGCAATGGAAGAATTGTTGAGAATTATTCATATATTGCTTGTAATTGTGTCTAATTGTAGTTAATTTTCGGAAACTTTTTTAATATATTAGGTAACCTCCGAAAATCACATTAGAAAATCAGGCAATATGGTTGTACGGTTTTTAGCAGGTAATTTTTGGAAAATGTAGGTTTTCGAAGGTCGCCATTACATAATGCTATAATGAATAGTGTTTGAATGTAGTACTTATGTGAACAAAACAAAAGCTTTTTGGAGGCTATGGATTAAGGGAAAGTCGTTTTTGTTGTGTTTTTTGTGAGCAAGACATGTTGTAAGGGGTATGATTGAGAGTAGTGTTTGTTGTAGTGATAAAGCAAAACACCAAATTTACTAATATCTCGCACAAGCAACACCTAAAACAACGTATACCTCACAATCACCTAATCCCGTTCCAAAAACATGTAACCACAAACTACCACAAAACCCTCAAACTGTATGAAAATTAGCGAGTTATAGGTAAAAATTAAAAACATGTATTTAAAAATATTTAAACAATACTGGCATGAAGATGTTTCTAAAATGTGATTTTTGTAGAATTATTTGTAACAGTAAAAATTACGTGATTTTTTTCAGAGTTTTCCACAAAATCTAATACATACCTTAACTTTATGAACCAAAAAATATCCAATAAAAACACAATGCTAACTCACAATACCAATACCAAACCTATGTAACATACACCAGCAAAGCTTGCCAAACAAAGCAGCTTTAAATGAAAACAACATTAACATCCTTAAACCCAAATACATTCATAACCAGTAAATGTTTGTTTTTATTGTTGTTTTGATGTTTTTACTTGTGTGATTGTGTGGTTTTTGTGTTTTTATACATTTGTTTTGATTATTTAGTGGAGGTTTTGTTTAGTTTTTGTGTGCAAAATAGTAAAGTATAGTATCTAACTTGGCTAAAATAGTTCTATATGTATCGGTGAATGGTGTGACAATGTTAATTAACCTATTAGTTGTAAGTTGTTGGATTTGATTGTACATCTTATGGAGGCAATTGTGTGAAAATAACTATTCGTAATTGTGTTGTATACATAATTTCTGTATTATTGATGTTGTTGATGCTGACACCTGTTTATGGTAACCTATTTATAGGGGCAGACGCAGTTGCAGGTGAAAAATATTCTATGGCGTATGTGTTTTCTGGATCTGTTCAGACACAAATTGCTTATGTAGAGCGAACAAATAATTCTTTACATACTGTGTCTCCTAGTGGATGGTTTAATTTAAACAATGATGGTACTTTACAGACACCGGCTAATAGAACTCAATTTGTTACTCGTATGCATGAACTTGATATTCGCGTTGTTGTTTGCTTAAATAATGATTGGGATCAAACTGTTGGTATTAACGCCTTAAACAATGCTGAAAAATTGACTAACCAACTTGCTAATTATGTTGAAATGTATGATTTGGATGGTATTAACGTGGATATTGAAAATGTTACACCAACGCAAAGAGATTTATACACTCAATTTATTATGTTGCTGCGTAATAAGATTCCTGATAATAAAGAAGTGTCTATTGCTGTAGGTGCTAATCCCGACGGTACAACAAGAGGGTGGCTTGGTTCATATGATTACGCTGCTATGAATCCATATGTTGATTATTTTATGATTATGACTTATGATGAGCATTACGAAGATGGTAATGCAGGTTCTGTAGCAAGTATTAGTTTTGTTGAGAAATCAATTCAGTATGCTCTTACTAAAACTAGTAGTGATAAAATAGTTATTGGTATACCTTTTTATGGGCGAATGTGGAGCGTGGGAAATGCAAACATACGTGGTATAGATGTATATGCAAGTGATATTAATCGTGTAATTGAAACATATGATGGTAAAACAACTTTTGATGATGTCACACAATCAGCGAAAGTAGAGTTTACTGTAAAGAATGGGGATGTTTTGCTTAATATTCAAGGGCATCGTTTAACAGTTGGAAATTATGTGATATGGTTTGAAAATGAACAATCGATTCAGTCTAAAATGCAGTTAGTTCAGAAATATGCGTTAAAAGGTGTTGGTGCATGGGCTTTGGGTGAAGAAAATCCATCTATTTGGAATGCCTACACTGATTGGCTTAATGGATCTAGTTCTATTCCTGATGGTAATGGTGATGGTGGTAATGACAATGGTTCTGGTTCTGGTGGTTCTGGTTCTGGTGGTTCTGGTTCTGGTGGTTCTGGTTCTGGTGGTTCTGGTTCTGGTGGTTCTGGTTCTGGTGGTTCTGATCAGCAATTGAATATTATTGATGATGATACTTTTGAGCCATCTGAAAGCCAATTAGATCCTGTTCCTCATGGCGTAAAGTTACCTGCTTATAGTACGTATATTGTCATTATTCTTTTATTGAGCTTTACATTTATACTAGTTTTTAGGTATCGAAATTTTTTATATAACAATATTCAAAAAAACAAAAAATCTTAAAAATAACGTCTTAAATTCTATACTCATTTTTATAATTATTTTATATTATCGTCAATTTATATGTTTGAAAGTTTTTATTAATTGTGATATTTATGTAATACTTTAAAAGTGTAATTTTTGGATAAAATATTTTGTATGTCTATTTGGTTTTTGGATTAGGTTTGTTTGTGGTTCGCGTTTTTTAGAGGCGCATAGCGCAGGATTGATGTAATGGTGATTGTTTTGACGCCTGAGTGTAAGATTTTGTAATTATTCAGTTGATAGTGTTTTTTGAGTTTTTGACATGTACACTGTTTGTATAGTGTCGATATTGTGATGTGTTGGTGGATGGTATGAGTAATGTTCGGAATTAGTTGAGAAGTATGCTAAAATAGAATATTGGTGGTATGAGTTATCAGTGTGCATATTGTCTTTAATGTCTGTAAAGTGTTCGTATTGTAGAAACACAAAAATCGTAAAATTTAGCAAACAACTAAATAAAACGCAATGATATGTCTGTTAAAACAAAGAATGATTTTCAATATTTCAACTTGACTACAAATACAACGTATGCGAACTTGTTATCAAGTTTTACGTACTTGGAATAATTATAAACAGTTCAGGTGTGCGTTATATCTCATGTGTACTCCACATAAACTTTGATGTTGTTATAGATGCGTTGACAAAAAGAAAGTTGGAGTAAGCGGGTAAAATTGTGCTGTATTAATTTTTGTAAGTTGTTTCTGAGGTTGTTGTTGAGTTTGTTTGTGTTTTGAGGTTGAGATGGACGATGTGTGGTTTTATGTTTGTGATAAAATGTGTCGGTGTTGGTTTTGATATGTGATGGATGATTAGTGTGGTGAGGTTTTTGGTTTGTGTGTTTGGGCTGTCAGGCTGCGCAAAAACGATAGAAATATCATTGTCAAACGCTATACGTAGTGTCTGCATACTCGTGTGTAGTTACCTGTTGTGGTCTTGGGCATTTTATTGTGGTTGTTGCGCAGTCTGATGTGTGTGTATTGTGTTTTGGGGAATTGTTTTTGTTGTTGTAGTTGTTTAGTGTTTAAGGTTTATGTGGATGGTGATTATGTGTGTGTAAAGTTTCTTGGCGTTGATGAGGTTAGTGTTGGTGAGTGTAATGCGTAAAAGTTTGTGGTAAGTATTTGTTGGTGTGTGTTTGGGTGAGGTGGTCGGTGTGTAAATTTGTTTGTTTTTTAAAGTTTTTTTTGGTGTATATAATTATAGTTGGGTTATGTATTGTTGTGAGGATTTTTAATTGATCTCTAATGGTGTAAACTACTGTCAAACATCGCCACAGTTGGTGTGTTGTTTTTGGTATTTTTATAGGCGCAGTAATTATGTTCCAAAAATTTCATATGATTGAGTAGCTGCGAATTTTTTTAAATAAGGTTTCAATATTTTGTCAAAGTCAGATGTGGGAAAATCTATATTAATGTATTTTCATAGTTTTCTTGAATATGTTGATGTATATTATAGAGGTATTAATATGAATATGAGTGTTAGAGTTAAGTTTAATTTACGTTGTCTTTATGGCAATACAGTTTTATTTTTTGTTTCTTTACTGTTTATGGTAGTGATGATTTCTTCCCCTTTAGTTTCGGTGTATAGTGGTGTTTCTCCTTTTGTTATAGGTGCTGATTCGGTTAATAACGCGTCTGAACTTGAGGCTGCGATTGCTGCTCCTGGTGAAAAATTTGTTATTACATTTGGTGCAGATATTACCCTTGATGAAACACTTGTTATTCCTGATGGTAAAGATATTACGCTGAAAAGTCGCACTGATGAATTCAAGTTAATTGGTGCTGCTGACAAGTCTACTATTGCTGTTGAGAGTAATGGATTGTTAGAGATTGATGGTATAATTGTAACTCATGCAAAGGGCGATATGGGTAATGGTGTATCTGTTGCTTCTGATGCTACACTTATGTTGTCAAGTGGCATGATTGTTAACAACACCGTTGATGGTTGTGGTGGTGGTGTGTACAATATGGGTGTTTTTGAGATGTATGGCGGTAAAATTTTTGGTAACTCTGCATATGATGGTGGTGGGGGTGTGTATACTTGTGGTGTTTTCAAATTGTTTGGTGGTGATATTACCAATAACACTGCCATTTATGGTGGTAGCGTGCTCAACGATGGGGGCAGTTTTAATATGGATGACGGTAAAATTTCTGACAGTACAGCCAGTGTTGGTGGTGGTGTATACACTACTAGTGGTACGTTTACTATGTCTAATGGTGAAATTTATAATAATACAGCTGCGTCAGGTGGTGGTGTGTATACTTATTATGGAACTTTCTATTTAGATGGTGGTAGAGTCTCTAGTAATACTGCGACTGGAAATGGTGGTGGTGTGGGTGTTCCTGATCGTTCAGGTCTTGGGTTTGTTTATGTATCTAGGGGTGTAACGTTTTCAAATAATCGTGCTTCTGCTTCATATGATCGAGATTCTGATGATGATGATGTGTATAATTCGCAAATAAAGGGGATTGTTTGGTCATCTCCTTTTACTCAGGGTTATAACAATTATGACATAAATTATTTGCCTAGGGGTAATTCAAGTGATGATAGCGGTTCTAGTTCAAACAATAACAATAAAGATGACGATAATACAACGACTCTGCCTTCTAGTACTGCTATTCCGTCTAACTCTGTTATGCCGTCTGAGAAAACTGGTGATGGTGTTTCTGATTATTTGTGGCAAATTATAGTTGCTATAGTTTTAGTTGGTGTTCTTGTTGGTGCTGTTTTATTTTTCTATCGCCCAAATAAAAATGTGACTGCAGTGGAAAAAAATTTGTCAGCTTAGTCTGATGTCTAATTTTTTCCTCTATTTTTGTAATAGTTTGTTTTTTTGTTTATTTAGTAATTTTTGGAAGGGTGTTGTATGTTTTTAGTTTTTATGGGTGAATTTGCGAACCACTTGGTTGTACATTATCGTAATTTTTTCATAAAAATGTATCAGTGTATCATTGAAATGGTTAATGTTCTGCGTTGTTTTCTTCGGTTAATTTATATAGTGGTGTTTTAACTATGCTTGTGCATTAAAGAGGAATATCTTAAATATGGGTTCCAAGTCTCCAAGAGGCGAATTCGCCGCAAGACAGTTGGCAAAGAAACGGAAAAATTTCCGTTGGCATGATCGTTACTTTAATAGACGTATGCTTATGTTAGATGAAAAAGTTGATCCAATGCAGGGTGCACCCCAATCTCGGGGTATTGTTCTAGAAAAAGTAGGTGTTGAATCAAAACAGCCTAACAGTGCCGTTAGAAAATGTGTTCGGACGCAACTTATTAAAAACGGTAGAACAATCACAGCTTTTTTGCCTGGTGACGGCGCACTAAACGTTGTTGATGAACACGACGAAGTAGTCGTTGAAGGCATCGGTGGTACAAGGGGTGGTGCTATGGGTGACATTCCTGGTGTACGTTGGAAAGTAGTAATGGTAAACGGTGTATCCCTAAACGAACTAGTTTACGGGCGGAAACAAAAACCATCAAGGTAATAGTTTATGAGCACACAAATAACAGTAGCACAACAACAAGAAATTAAGCTCTTCCAAAAATGGTCTTTTAAAGATATTACAGTAGTAGATATTGGTTTGCAACGTTACTTAAATCTAACACCCATGGTTGCTCCGCATAGCATGGGTCGTCACGAACATCAAAGATTCCGTAAATCAAAAGTAAATATTGTTGAACGGCTAATCAATGGTTTAATGCGTAGTGGCAAAAACAGTGGCAAAAAAGCCAAAGCAGCAAATATTGTCAAAGAAGCTTTCGAAATTATCAACATAAAAACAGGAAAGAACCCAATTGAAGTACTCGTAAAAGCTGTAGAAAACGCTTCACCATGCGAAGATACAACAAGAATCAGTTACGGAGGCGTTGTTTACCATTTATCAGTCGATGTTGCACCACAACGTAGAATTGACTTAGCAATCCGCCACATCACATCAGGTGCACGAAACGCATCACTAAACAACCCACGCAGTATACAAGAAACACTCGCAGATGAACTTATCCTAGCTGCAAACAAAGACATAAAAAGTGCTGCAGTCGCAAAACGCAACGAAATCGAACGTGTCGCACAAAGCAGCAGATAAAAACATAACTCTTTTTATTACAAACAATCATTTTATTTTTTTCATTTCATTCAAAACTTGTGCTTTTATGTATTTCAACTGTTATATACAAAGTTTATTAAACACATATTTTTAGCCTGAACGAGTATGAATCTCTACTATATCACCATCATCTAAAACAAAACTTAATCCAACCTTTTTAGGGCTAAAAGGCAAACGTTTAGCCCAGACCATCGCAAATAAAAAGTTACTAATAAACTCTTTATGAATATTTTTTGCCAAATCCCCAATGGTCGTCCCACGTTTAAGCGCAAAAGGACGACCAGTATCCATTTTTGAACCTGGCTCTTTAGTATATATACGTATGATGCCTAAACTTTGAATTAACGCTACACCTAACTCTTCAGTACCCATTTTTTTCTCACAAGATAGGGGCACAATTGGAATCCTATTATTTACATGTTTTTTTAACATACCTAAATTCGTTATTGTTCCGGGCAAATCAGCCTTATTTGCCGCAATAACCGCAGGCTTATACGTAGTAGTTTCAAAAATTGCATCCTCAACATCATCCAACGTTACCTCACCACTAATCCTCACAATAGCATCATGAATCTTGTAATTACGTAACAAATTTTCTACTTCTCGCATGGAACAATCAATAAGTTTACCAACCAAAATAACACGCAACGCCGTACCAGCATGACGCCGCTCAACTTCAACACGACCATTTGGTTTTTTTACCAAAACTCGACTCTTTTCTAACTCTGATATTAACAATTCAACCTGTCCAACAGGATCATTAGCTAAATCAATCATCAAAATCACGCCGTCAGCATTTCTAGCAACACCCAACGTCATAGGTCCCCAAGCTCTTCCATCCCCACTTCCCTCCATAACAGCAGGCGTCTCAACCAACTGAAATTGAACATCCCCAAAATCCATAATACCTGGAACCGGCTGAGTTGTAGTATAATTTGTAGGCGAAACAACAACATTAGCTTTAGTAACCGTTTTCATCAAACAACTCTTACCTGTATTTGTCAATCCAAGAATAGCAACCTGTGCAGATCCCTCTTTTTCAACAAACAGTTTCGGACCACCACTACTTTTACCTGTACCCTTACGCTTCTTATCTTCAAGGTCCTCACGGATTATAGCGATTTTTCTCTTAATTTCTCCACGAAGCTTTAACGTACCTTTGTGCTGCGGAACGTACTTTAGAAATTCTATCATTTTCTCCATTTTATCTCTTGGAGTATGGGCGGCTTCAACTTCTTCCCATTTATCGAGTGCTTCAGGTGGAAGATTTGTCGGCATGTAAACTTCAGAAACATATACCACAAGTCAACTTTAAGTCTATTTCGAATCCTATAGCTCATTTTTTGTTTATTTGACGGTTCTGTTGGCCTATTTTGATGTTATCTTATTTAGTGTAAGCCTGTAATGAGGGGGGAAGAATTATTATATTACTATTAGTAAACTATGTAGTGAGTGACTATTAGTATGGGTGATATGTGTTTAGGTTTAGTGTTTGATTTCAAATTTAGATTGTGTAATTCTTATCGTAGAGGTTTGTTTTTGTATTTTGTTTCTTTGTTGTTTGTTTGTGTGTTGTTTTTTTCTTGTTTTGTTTTAATGTTTGCAGGTGTTTCTTCTTTTGTGTTAGGTGCTTCTGGTACTGTTGTTCGTAATGAGGCTGAACTCACTGATGCCGTTAATAATGCTATTTTTGGATCTGGTGTTATTATTTTTGATACTGATATTGTTCTTACAACAGAACTTAGAATTCCTATGGGAAAAGACATTGAACTGTTAAGTAATAGTGAAACGGAGTTTTTCAAATTGTTTGGTGCGGATGGTGAGAGTACTATTTTTGTTGATGATGGTGGGTTGTTACGGCTTGGTGGTGTAATTGTAACTCATGGAAGTGGTGGTAATGGTAGAGGAGTAACTGTTAATCCAACTGGTATGTTTATTTTGTCTGGTGGTGAAATTTCAGGTAATTCAGTTTCTCGTGGTGATGGTGGGGGTGTGTACAACAGTGGTACTTTTGTTATGGAGGGTGGTGTGATTTCTTATAATGTTGCTTATTCTTTGGGTGGTGGTGTGTTTAATTCTGGTGTTTTTAAAATGTCAAATGGTCTAATTACTGATAATGTTGCTTCTTTTGGTGGTGGTATGTATAATCAGGATGGTGATTTTGTTTTGTCTGGTGGTGTGATTTCTTATAATACTGCTAATTGGGATGGTGGTGGTATGTATAATCAGGATGGTGATTTTGTTTTGTCTGGTGGTGTGATTTCTTACAATACAGCTTTCAAAAATGGTGGTGGTTTGTGTGTTTCGTATTTTGAAACTCTTGAGAATGTTTTTGTTGATGATGGTGTAGTGTTTGAAAATAATTGTGCTTCTAAAGCATATGATAGAGATGCGTCTCATGATATTTTGTATAATTCGCATATAGGTAGTGATGTTGTTTGGTCATCGCCTTTTACACAGGGTTATAATAATTATGACATCAGCTATACTTGGGGTTCGTTATATAATGATAAGAAGGGGTATGAATTTTTTGTTATGGTTGTTTTAATTGTGGTGATTGGTGTTGTTGTTTCTGTTTTTTACGGCAGAAAGAGGCGAAGTCAGAAAAAGGTAAAAATTTGAATAAGTGTGTTATGTTTTTATTTTTTTTATTATAAATTTGGTTTAAGTTATTGAAATTAAAGCATGTATGTTTTTTAAATTATGTGTATTTTAAACTTGTAGTGGTAATAAACTAAAAAGGTTTTGAAAAATGGTGTGTGCACAAAATAATTGTATGTATTGTTTCTCGTAAAAATGTATCTTTAGACGGTACATTTTCCGTTAAAATTTAAATTTTTGTGATGTTTTTGCTTAACAAATCAATGTATATGCATGTTTGTGTTTGTATAATCACGCGAGCTAATACATGCAGATAATGTAAACTATGGTAAATGTTGCTAAAATAACTTTTTTTTGGAAAAAATCTTAAAAATAGTTTGTAGTTAAAAAAAATTGTATTCTTGAAGATAATTGCAACATTAATCTCTGCAGAATTTTATATATGAATAATTTGTGTATTGAAAATAAGGGGTATGTGCTTGTTTTTCTATTTATGTGCATAATTTTGTGTATACATCGGGAACTAACTTGTAGAAAAGAGTTTTTTTGTCATAAATTTGTATGTGTAGAAAACTAACAAAAATTTAGTGCATAATAATTGTTAGGGGATTTCTGTTTTGTTATCTCGTAGTGCTAGCCAGCGTTTAACTTCAAGTCCTGTACCTTTGCCTTTTCCTAGCCAATTGTCGCCATACTTCTGTTTTAATTTTTCATTATATGTTGCAAAGGTTTCTGCCTCTGTAATTTCAATGCTGTCTCTTTTTTTCTTAACCATTTATCTGACCACCAAACTTTACTTAAGTACATATTCCAATTTAAAGTTAAGGTTCCATAAAACAAGCAGATAACGTCACAATAGTCTCTAATCTACTAAATTAGAGGGTTTTGTCGTATTCTTTTTACTGCCTTTAACTTATTATCCTTTATTTATCAAATGTTATCTTTTATGATATCTTGCGGAAAAAATAGTTTTTCTTTATCTTTAGGTTTTTATACCTTGACAGAAAACACTCTGCGCGATGCGTTTGACTGAATACATAAATAAACCTGATCATTTCAACAAAAAAACCTCTTTAACTGCTCAGAACACAGATAACCTCGGTTTAACATCAAATAAACGTTGTAAATCTAAGAAAAACATGGTTGTAAATGATAAGATTGATGAAAAAACCATTTTGTGTGACTTAGAAGAGGATACAGTTTTAGGTAAAAAACTTAGCCATTCGTATGTTTGTACCTACAGTGATCCATTTAACATTAAAAAGTTGGTTGCGCGAAATTTATACTCAACATATCCAAAGTTTAAACTTAGCTTGGATGCGATGCAGCTTAAAAATGCAGGTCAGATTGATCAGTTAATTGCGTTAGATGCCATACAAACTAAACTGGTTCCTTATAGTTTTCAGACACAAACTGCCCTTAGAGTTATTAACGAAATGAATGTAAACGCGATTTTGGCGGATGAAGTGGGTTTGGGTAAGACTATTGAAGCTGGTTTGATTATAAAAGAGTTGATTTTGCGTAGTGAGGTTAATTCTGTTTTGATTGTTTCACCTAAGAGTTTGCTTTCTCAGTGGAAGACAGAGATGGCTGAAAAGTTTGGTGAGACTTTTTCTATAGCTAATTATCCTGGTGAGCGGGTTAATCTTGGTATGGATAATCGGGTGATTTGTTCTCATAATTTGTTGTCATGTAAATTTGAATTACTTGCAGGTCGAATTTGGGATTTAGTTGTGGTTGATGAGGCGCATGCTTTTCGAAATATGCACAGTAAAGGTCGTGTTTGTTTAGAAAATTTGCGTAAAAATCATCTTTTAATGCTTACTGCTACACCTTTGTGTAATCGGCTTACAGATATTTACAGTATTATTGATTTGATTCAGCCTGGTGTTTTAGATAGTGAGCGTGCATTTATTTCTCGTTTTGCTGAGGATGCAAGAAGTCGTGTTGTTAGACAAGATGAAGTGCATTTGTTGCGGAGCGTTTTAGGTGATATGATGTGTCGTACACGCAGAGAACAGACCGGTATTCCATTTACTAAGCGTATAGTTGAGTCTCATACTTTGGAAGCTAATGTGTATGAACGTGAATTTATTGATCAAGCAACAGAGTATTTGCACGCGGTTAGTCAAAATAAATTCAAAACTATAGAAACTCTTATGGCTGAAAATCCTAACAGAAAATTTAGTGGTCCTCAAAGTCGTGCTATACTTGTATTTCAAGCAATGACTTTGCAACAATCTTTTTCCAGTTCACCTGCAGCAGCTATTGAGTCTTTGAAAAAACGTCAACAACGTTTTCCTTTGGAAACTGAAGCTACTGACAAACTTATTGATATGGCAAAGAAAATTACGAGTGCAAAAATGGATTTGTTAAAAAGTATTCTTAAAGAAATAAAGCAAGAACAGGCTTTGATTTTTTGTTTGCGAAAAATAACTGCGCATAAAATTAAAGACATGATTAATCAGGAATTTGGAAAAACTCAAGTATATATAGGTGATATGAACCAAATCGAAAGAGATGCAACAATTGAAGCTTTCAAAAATGGGGATATTCAATATTTAGTTGCAACAGATGCTGCAGCTGAAGGTCTTAACCTGCAAAATTGTGCTATCATGTTCAATTATGATTTACACTGGAATCCAATGAAAATTGAACAACGCATAGGTAGAATACATCGTTTCAAACAAGATCGTGATGTTACGATATTTAACCTTGCAGTAAAAGACACAATTGATGACTATGTGTTACACATTTTATACCAAAAAATCGAATTATTCACTATGGCTATTGGTAAAATGGAAACAGTACTTGCCGAACTAAAAGAAGGTGATCAAGACATACAAAAAACCATTGCTGAAATATTACTGCGCAGTAAATCACGCATAGATATTCAAAAAGAGCTAGAAAAACTAGCCAACAACTTAAACACGTCAAGAAACAGTCAAGAATTAGCTGAACAATTCACACGAGGTATAATCGATTGAGTAAGACAAACATTGAAAATTTTTTTGAAGCTTATATTAAAACAAAAGACGGCAAAATAGTTTTTGAAAACGACCTTATACACGTAACCTGCCAAGATAAACAAGAAACATACACATGTTGTCCAACAGTTGGGCGCGAAAAAAAAATTCCCATTATTGCTCCTGGAAGCCCCGTTTTTCAACAAATATTACAAGAATGCCAAAAAGCTGGTACAATATGCCAAATACAACTTAGCCCCCAAAACGATTTACCAACAACCATAAAACAACACTTTAAAGATGCAGAATTTGCCTGCATAGACTGCGATAAAATCACAATAGGTCAAAAAACAGTTAGTGTATGTGTTAACCCACAAACTTGTTGTCATCAAATTAACGGTGGCAAAATTCTTCAAGTACAATTAGGTAAACAAGAAACCGTAAAATATTTCCAATTTTATTATACAATAACATTTTATAACAAATTACGAGCAAAAAGTGAAGAAATTATTTCTATATTACTTGATGAAAAAGCAAACATAATTGAAATAACCAATTTGGATGAAACAAAATTTATACTAAACAGTACATTAACAGTTTCTGATGTTAAAACAAAAATTAAGCCTGAATTGTTTGATCAACTTAAAAATGTAGCGGATGAAAAATTACAATTGCTACTTTACGGAAAAGTAACACTTTTTGATTTACCTATCAACAGAGAGAAAAAAACCAAAATCTTAGCGTTCGAAAAACGACTTAAACAGGAACGTCGCGAACAGATTTTATCTCGAAAACACGATTTTGATCCACTAAAATGGCATAATAACTACAAAACATTGTTACAAAGAGAAGAAGAGACGTATTTAACTAACATAAATATAAAGCTCACTAATTTTCTTGTAATTAACACCTGCAAAATAAAATTTGTTTTACTTCTTGACAATAACGCGTTAATTCATTCAACTTTAATTTTAGGCTTAAACCAAACAATAGACGTCACTTGTCCAATATGTAAAAAAGCTGTCACAGAAGGATACGCTACCCAAGACGGTTTGTACGTGTGTGAAAACTGTATTAAACAATCCATTGATTCAGGAAAAATTTACTCCAAAAAAGCAGCCCTAAGTTTTGATGAAACATTAAATGAATACATAGAACAAGGTACAGGTTTTATATGCTCAGTATGCAGAAAACGTCACAGTCGTTTGCTTGAATTCAAATGTAACTATGACAACTCAAGCGTTTGTATACAACACTATGACTTTTGTGATATTTGTGGTAACGACAAAATTTATTCAAAAAGCAATCTTTCCTATACAGATGAATTTAAACATCAATTATGTCCTAAGCACTCCAAAAAACCCAGTCTTTAAAGGAGTAAAAAATATGTCACCTGCAAAATTAAATGGAATAATACAAGAAATCCTTGAAAAACCAAACATTAACATTACATTATTACTTCAAAATAATTTACGATTATCTCCTGATAAAGCAGAAGTACTTGCAAATAGAATAGAAAAACAATACATTCAAACCACAAACAAAACTAAACAATATCCCATCAAAATAGCAACAAAAAAACCTGCTGAATTAAAGCAACAAAAACAAACACGTTATAACCTTGAAATTCTATCAAATAAAGAATTTATAACATTTACATTTTGGCTCCTACAAGAATTAGGTTATAATGTTAACTCTGAAAAATTTCCTACACTTTTTGGTGTAGATTATTTAGCAACAAAAAATAATTCTAAAACTGCATTTTTAGCTCGCAAATATTCTAGCCTGTATATGGTTTCTGATGTGGTTGTTTTGATGGCTCAACAAGCAAAACGTATCTATCAATGTGATCACGTGATTGTTTTAACTACTGCAGAGTTTACTGATAAAGCAAAAATAGTTGCTGAAAAATGCAGTGTTGAACTTTGGGATATTCAAAAACTTGACGAAAAAATTATGGAAGTTAAAACGGATGTTGAAACTAATGTTCCAACTGTTTTTCCAAATTATATGGGTAACCTTTTAGATAGCATGTTGGCACTGGAGAAACATGAAAAATTTTTAATTGAGAAACGTGTAGGCGAGAAATATGATTTATTTTTACTTGGCATAAAATTTCCATTGTTAACTTTTCAGGTACAGAATAATAAGGTGGTAAAAATTATTTGCAGAGTTGAGTATAATGAACCTGTCGGCGAAAACGAAGGTGAAACTCTAATTAAATGTGACAAAAATGGTGTTTGTAGTGAACTAGATGATGAAATTTATGCGCGGGTAACTGAATATCTTGGACAATTTTTAGAATAACAAACGAAAAAAGGGGTTTGAAATGGACAAACTGTTTGTCCATTCTTTATAGTTACTCTTCTTCGCAGTCACAGTCACAATCGCAGTCGTCGTCAGACCATTCTTCGTCTTCTTCAAAACTAAAAAGTTTGTGCGCCATCTTTTTTTGCACCAATGCAATATTGCATCACATAAGTTAATAAACCCTTTTTCAATAACCGCCAAAAAATAACTTTTCTCTGTTCCACGTTTATGTTAAACAATTAAAGTATTCTACTATAGACGATTTAATGTAGTTGTATGTTTATAGAGTCAGATAATTATAGGTTTAATTTTTATACCTGTTTTGAATATACTTCTGTGTGGGAGGAGGGAAAGTCCACCAACCCTATCACACCCCTTTCCTTCCTCCCATATTTATGGTACCCAATTTTTTTAACGAACAGTTAACCTGTAAATTTATAACGCTTTTGTGCTCTGTAGTCATTTCAAGTTTCTTTATTTTTAGGAATTGTTTTTCTTTTTAGTTTGGTGAATTCGTTTCTCATTTGCATTTCTCTACGTTTACGGTTATAATTTAATGAAAAATCATGTGTTGCATCACGAATTTGACGCATAAGTAACATTACATGACTATTCTTATCTAGTTGAATTGGCGTTTGTTTGTTGGGCTTGTAGAGTTCTTCACGTTCTTTGGCTAAACCTACAATCGAAATTTCAAGCTGCAAAGAGTCTAATGCTGCTTGGGCGGCACTTACTTGACCTGGACCACCGTCAATAATTATTAAATCAGGCATTTGCGCTTTTTCATCTATTAAACGTTTATACCTACGGGTAACTACTTCATGTATTGAAGCAAAATCATTTTGTCCAACAACCGTTTTTATTTTAAATTTACGATAATTCTTTTTATCAGGCTTAGCATCAGTAAACCTCACCATACCTGAAACAACATGCTCCTGACCAAGATTAGAAACATCAAAACATTCAATAACTCGCGGCAGTTTATGCAAATCAAGTATTTGCTGCAAACTAACTAAAACATTACTACACTTTAAACTTGATTGCAAATTCTTCTCAGCCAACTGTACCAAACTCAATTTATTACCCTTCTTAGGAATTGTTAACTCTACAGAGGCTAACCGTTTAGATTGCAAAAACTTTTCTAAAGCAACTTTTTCTTCAACATCTTGCCAACAAGATTTGTTAACTAAAATCTCCCTAGGAATTTGATTAACAACATAAAAAGCTTTTAAAAATTCTTGCTCCACCATAGGTTGACAATCAACGGAAAACTCTTTTTTACCAAGCAACACACCCTTACGCAACCCCATCTGAACAACATGCACTTTATCACCATCCTGACAAAAAACCATCACATCCTGATCAAACCGTTTTTCATTATCCACAACTTGCTGTTGTGCCAAAAGTCGAATAGACGAAATCTGATCACGTAACTCTAACGCACGCTCAAACTTTTGATCCATTGCGGCTTGTTGCATCTGCGACTCCAAAACTTGCAGTGCCACATCATTTTTTCCCTCCAAAAATAACCTTGCATTCTTAATCTGCTCAGCATATTGCTCTTTAGTAACATTGTTAACACATGGTGCAGTACAATTACCTATATGAAAATTTAAACAGGCACGTTTATGCATATTCTTACAGGTGCGCAACTTGAAAACTTTGGTCACAAGCCTTTGTAAATCCTGACGCACAAAACCTTCAGTGTATGGCCCAAACGATTCAAGTTTAGGCGAAACTTTACGGCTGGTTAAAATACGTGGAAAATCTTCACGAGTTAACGCAATATATGCATAAGTCTTAGAATCTTTAAGATTAATATTGTATTTTGGCGTGTGTTGTTTAATTAATTTGTTTTCTAATAATAATGCTTCCACTTCATTGTTAACAATTATCCAATCGATACTTCGAATGTGTGAAACCAATTTACGTGTTTTAGGTGGCTGATCAATATTTGCAAAATAATTTTTTACACGACTACGGAGATTTTTGGCTTTACCTACATAAAGAATTTCTTCTTGTTCATTACGATACAAATATACGCCAGGATTAGTAGGAACATCAGTACTTTTGAAATCAGCTGGACTTGACAGTTTAATCATAGACTCTGCCATCATAATCAAATAAAATCATATGCATAAGTATTTCCTCTAAAAACGCTTTTATATTATTATATTAAATATGCCTATATACGTTTTATCATTAAGAAGTGCTGCCATTGCAAGTATTCACCGAAGCAAAAGATAAACTGTTAACTTTGTTAAAAACAGATCAAAACACTGGGTTAACAGCTGAGCAAGTAATGAAAAATGCTGCTGAATATGGCACAAACATGTTAGCACCTAAAAAGCCAACATCATTGTTAAAACGTATTTGGCATTCAGCAACAGAACCAATGATTTTACTCTTAATTGCCGCTGGGATTATTGCTCTTGTGGTCAACGTTATTCGTGTTGTGACAAGTAACGGTAATGCTTTTTGGGAATGTGCCGGTATTTTTACAGCAATTGCTATTTCAATTATTATTACAGTGTTGATGGAAGGTAAACGTACAAAAGCTTTTGAAGCTCTCAATAAAATCAAAGAGAATGTAGCAATACGAGTTTTACGTGACGGATATACTGTTCTTTTGAACCAGAAAGATATTGTTGTAGGCGATATAATTCTGCTTGCAACAGGTGATAAAGTTCCAGCTGACGGCCGATTATTGGAAAGCCACGAGTTTGCTGTTGACGAATCTGTTTTGACAGGTGAAAGCGTTCCAGCTGAAAAAAATGCAAACTTTGTAATAACTGATGAAAAAACGCCAATAGCTGAACGATGTAACATGGTTTATTCTGGTACATACATCACAGGTGGTTTTGGAAAAATGGTTGTTACTGCTGTGGGTGGTAAAACTGAGTTTGGACAAATCGCGCAGGTGATTGCAAACGAAGATAAATCCTCTACGCCATTGCAGGAACGTCTTGGTCGTTTAGGAAAAATGATAACTATTTTTGGTGTTATTGCCGCTGTAATTGTATTTGTTGCGCAAATATTTTTCTTTATTTTACAGGGTAATTTAATGTTTGTAGATGTTATGGATGCTTTTGTCACAAGTATTGTGTTGATTGTAGCTGCAGTTCCTGAAGGACTGCCTACTATTGTAGCTGTGACTTTGTCAATAAATATTATCAGGTTGTCTCAGCAGCATGCTCTTGTGAAAAAAATTATTGCCTCTGAAACAGTGGGTTGTATCAATGTCATTTGTTCCGATAAGACAGGAACACTTACCGAAAACAAGATGACTGTGATAAACACGATTTCTTCTCCAGAAATTTTGCAAAATATATGTATTAACAATACAGCAGATCTTGGTTTAGATGGTTCTTTTATTGGCAATCCTACTGAATGTGCGCTACTTACGGCAGCAGAGAAAGCAGGTTGGGATTATCGGAGTTGTCGCAAAAATGCTGATGTTGTATATATGTTTCCTTTCTCATCCGAAAAAAAAGTTATGACCACTATTATACAGGAAAATTATAAGTATGTTGCTTTAACTAAAGGCAGTCCTGAAAAAATTTTTCACTTTTGTAATTTGAATAGTCAAGAATTAGAGGAAATAGAAAACAAAATCATGTTATACCAGAAAAAAGCTTGCAGGATTATTGCATTTGCCCATCGACTATTTGATAAATGTCCTGACTTTAATGAGGAAATAGTGGAAAAAAATATGGTGTTTGACGGTTTTGTCGCCATTTCTGACCCGCTTCGTTTAGACGTTTATGAAGCAGTGAAAAATTGTCGTATAGCCGGGGTGGATCTGAAAATTCTCACTGGTGACAATATTGTGACGGCAACTGCTATCGCAGATGAATTGCATATTTTAAATGAAAACAATATTGCCGTGGAAGCGCGAGACATTGAACTATTAACCGATAAAGAATTAATTACAATGCTTCCAAAAATCAGTGTAATTGCCCGAAGCACTCCAACCATTAAACTGCGTGTAGTGAACCTGCTAAAAGATATGGGTAACGTAGTTGCTGTAACTGGTGATGGCATTAATGATGCTCCAGCCTTGAAAAATGCAGATGTAGGTATTGCAATGGGCATTTCTGGCACAGAAGTTTCCAAAGAAGTCAGTGATATAGTGCTGCTTAACGATTCTTTCTCAACCATTGTTAATGCTATACGTTGGGGCCGCGGAATCTATGAAAACTTTAAACGATTTATCAGTTTTCAACTTACTGTCAACATTTCCTCAGTAATTGTAGTAATATCCTCTATACTGTTAGGTTTCAAAGCACCTTTCACTGCCTTACAACTTTTATGGATAAATCTTATTATGGATGGTCCACCCGCACTGACGTTAGGACTGGAACCTATGCATGATGATTTAATGAAGCAAGCTCCAGTTAAACGAAGTGATAATATTTTATCAAAAACAATGTTGTTACAAATTGGTTTAACTGGAATGTACATATCAACTGTTTTCCTATTACAGCATATAATTAATTTTTTAGGTGCCACATCCGAACAAGAATCAACTGTACTGTTTGCGTTATTTGCTTTATTACAACTTTTCAACGCTTTTAACTGTCGAGAACTGCATAACACGAGTATTTTCAAAAATCTGTTTAAAAATAAATTAATGTTAAGTGTTACTGTAATCACGATTATACTTCAAATTATTATCATACAGTTTGCAGGCGTTTTCTTCACAACTACACCTTTACCATTATTTATGTGGTTAAAAATATTCGGTATAGCGGTGAGTGTAATTGTGGTTGCAGAAATTGCAAAACTGGGTTATTGGGTGTTTAAACGTGTTTGACAATTTTTACGATAAACTTCTATATAATTAAAAAATGGTTTGAAAATGAAGAAGACATGTTTGATAGAATTTAATGTTTAACCATGTTTTTGTCATCACTGTGTTGTGGTGTGAAGTACCTTTTTTAGAAACATACCGGTGTATGACATTTTGTTTAACGCGACTTCTTCAGGTGTTCCTTGTGCTAAAAGTTGTCCTCCTGCTGAACCCCCTTCAGGTCCAAGGTCAATTATTTGATCACAACTTTTGATGACATCAAGGTTATGTTCTATTATATAGACTGTGTTACCATTATTGACAAGACGGTTTAAGACGCTTATGAGTCGTTTTGTATCATCAAAATGTAGACCTGTGGTAGGTTCGTCAAGCATGTAAACGATGTGACCTTGTTTGCTTTTACTGAGTTCTCGCGTGATTTTAATACGTTGACTTTCTCCACCTGACAAAGTGGTTGAGCTTTGTCCTAGCGTGATGTACCCTAAACCTACAGCGTCTAACGTTTCTAGTTTACGAGCTATTGGTGGTGCGTGTTCAAAAAATTTCAAAGCTTCTTCCACTGTCATGTCAAGTACTTCAGCTATGCTTTTGTTTTTATATTGTACCATAAGAGTTTCTTTGTTGTAACGTTTACCTTTACACTCACTACATTGAACATAAACATCGGGTAAAAAATTCATTTCAATGCGTATTACACCGTCACCTTGACAGTTTTCACACCGCCCACCTTTAACATTAAAACTAAATCGACCTTCTTTATAACCTCGTGCTTTTGCTTCTTTGGTGGCAGCAAAAATTTTGCGAATTTCATCAAAAAGTTTGGTGTAGGTAGCAGGATTACTTCTTGGAGTACGACCAATTGGATCTTGATCTATAACAATAACGTTACGTATTATTCTTGGAAAATTAATGCATTCATGTTTACCAACTTTATCCACATATTCTCCAAACATTTTACGCAACTGTGGAATCACAGTTAAATTCATAAGAGTACTTTTACCTGAACCCGACACACCTGTTACACCACATAAAACACCTAAAGGTAACTTGACACTTAAATCCTTGAGATTATTTTCTGTCGCATCTGTAACTTCAATGTAACCAATGGGTTTTCGACGAACCACAGGAACTTCAATTTTTAGTTTCCCTGCAAGATATTTCCCAGTTAAACTACGATTATTTTGCATAACCTCTTGAGGTGTCCCTTCTGCTACAATAAAACCACCGTGAACTCCTGCACCTGGTCCCATATCTACAAGATGATCAGCACTACGCATAGTTTCCTCATCATGCTCCACTACAATAAGAGTATTACCAAGATCCCGCAAACGCTGCAAAGTACTAATCAATTTAGCATTATCACGTTGATGTAAACCAATACTAGGCTCATCTAAAATATACAAAACACCCATCAAATTGCTACCAATTTGTGTAGCAAGACGTATTCTTTGCGCTTCACCACCAGACAAAGTCTTAGCAGCACGCGACAAAGTAAGATAACCCAAACCCACATTAATTAAAAAACCTAAACGGGCATTAATTTCTTTTAACACCTGATTAGCAATAATTAATTCTTTCTCATTAAGCCTATTAGACAAGTCTAAGAAAAATTCTCCAGCTTTATCTATAGACAAATCAGTTATATCAATAATATTTTTGTCTTGAATCTGAACCGCCAACACCATAGGCTGCAAACGTTTACCATGACAACCATTACATGGTTTAGCAGTCATAAATTTTTCTATATCCTCTTTACGCCAATCACTTTCAGTCTGACGATAAAGTCGCATAGTCTGCGGAATTACCCCCTCCCAACCACCTTGCATTGACATGTTAGCACCATTTGACCAACTACCCTTTATTGGCGTGAGATCACCATAAAGTAACACCTGTAACTGTTGCTCAGTAAAATCTTCAATAGGTGTAAAAACGTTAAACCCATGCTTTCTACCAACTACTTCAAGTTGTTGCAAACGCCACGACAAATCCATTGCACCATAAATCGCTAAAGCACCATCCATAATTGAAAGACTCTTATCAGGAATAATCTTATCAGCAGTTACCTCAGTAACCTCACCTAAACCATGACAGGTTGGACAAGCTCCCCAAGGTGAATTAAAACTAAACATACGAGGTTCAAGACTTTCAAACATAATCTCTGGATGATTAGGACACGCGCCAAAAGTACTATACATTGTTACACCCTCAAGACTCTCAAGTTCTTTCTTTTTATATGTAGAAACATCTGCAGCATTAATTACTATCATAGTTCCCTTGCCAGTTTTTAAGGCACTTTCAACAGCCTCTGCAATTCTGGAACGATCCTCATCAGTAACAGTAATAGTATCTATAACCACTTCTATCCAGTGGTTCTCATAACGTACTAGTTTAACTTCGTCTTTTACAGTCTCAGTTTCATAAATTTTCTGATCTACACGAAGCTTTGTGTACCCATCTTTTTTAAGATCATCAAAAACTTGTTCATGTGTACCTTTCATACCTCGAATAATTGGTGCAAGAAACAACAAAGTATTACCCTTCTCCTGCATAATCAGGCTAGTAATATTTTCGGGACTTTGTGGATGAATGCTACTGCCACATTTAGGACAATGATGTATTCCTATACGTGCAAAAAGTAAACGTAAATAATCATAAATTTCAGTAACTGTGCCAACAGTACTGCGTGGATTTTTACTTGTGCTTTTTTGTTCAATACTAATTGCAGGTGATAAGCCATCAATTGAATCTACATCAGGTTTATCCATCAACCCTAAAAACTGTCGTGCATAAGCACTCAAACTTTCAACATAACGCCGTTGTCCCTCGGCATAAATAGTATCAAACGCTAAAGTAGATTTACCTGAACCAGATAACCCTGTAATCACTATCAACTTGTTTCGAGGTAATTCTACATCAATATTTTTCAAATTGTGTTCTCGTGCACCTTTAATAGAAATGGAGTCTCTCATCAATCTCTACCTAAACTCTAAGCCCAAGATAGTTTCTAACATTTCAACTTTGTTGTTCATAAACACTGTTACAGTATCAGTATGTGCTGTTTTTAATTCTAAATCTAACTGTTATTTTGCACTTATAAAAGATGATTTCATGGATATACGTGTTGAATTAGTGTTTGAATTTTGTGTTTCTTGCAGGAAGTATTGTTTGTTTGTATGTATTCAACTTTCAATGAAAGTATGCTTTTAATTAACTTGTTTTTATTAAATATCAAGTTTACACATCATTTTTGTTTTATGAACATGATTTTTTCAGACGGTGTAATATTAACAATAAAGTTTTCAAGAATGTAGTGCTGTGTATAAATGTGTAGGTGTTGCACGCAGTGGTTATTGTTGTTGTTTATGCGTTTTTGTGTAGTCTTGTTTATGCGTATTTGTGTATTTGTGCTCGATAATAATCACTAAAAACATGAGTTGAATACATACAAATATATCTATGACAAGAGTAATATAATTGTATTGCAAGGGAAATAACTGATGTATGGTTTATTGAATGTAGGTAGTCTTGTACTTGGGATAGTTGCTTGGTTACTGCCACTTATAAATCTTTCAATAGAAAACAAAGCTAAATATAACAATTGGGTCGCATTATCTATGACAAGCTTAGGTGTATGTGCTATCGCTGTATGCATGCAACTTTTTTACAGCAACCATCTAGTACACTAATTCGACTAAAACACTTGACAAATAATAAATAATAGCACACATTATAATACCAAACGTAGAAGCATTATGAAATCACAAAAATACACAA
>WRNB01000015.1 GCA_009776805.1 Candidatus Bathycorpusculum grumuli
GCTCTGGGTAATACGATGGCCACCTAGATGTTTCATCAATCTAGGACCGCTTCCGGCGATGTCAACTCAACCTCTTACGGACGCACGTGTTGGGGTTTGGTGGGTTTGGTGGGTTGAAGTGTTGGTGTGTTGGTGTGTTGGGGGTTGAAGTGTTGGGGTTTGGTGTGTTTGGTGGGGTTTGTTTTTGGTGGTTTTTGGTGTTTTGTTTTTTTTTGGGAATTAGGTTTTTTTTTGTTTTGTAAGTGGTTTTTTTGTTTTTAGTGGTTAAAACTGTAAAAAGTGAGTTTTCGGAGGTTGCCTATAGTATATTTTTCGTTTAACACTTGATTTATTGTGTCAAATTCTTGTAATGTATGGCCTAAAAAATTTCTAAATGTTAGGTTTTTTAGATAATTAGTGTAATTAAGCATATAAACACTTAACAACCAAATAATTCGTCTGTACGTTAATAAAAGCTTTGTTTTAACATCAAAAAACTAGTAACAATTAAGGTCTAATGTCTAATTTTTAGTATCTTACGGATAAAATTTTTTGCAGAGTGTGTAGAATTTTTGTTCGTTTTGGTTTCAGCTCAGCTGAGTTGTGGAGTTAAGGGAATTATAGCGAGAGATTGAATCTCTAAATTGCTGCAAATTTTTTAGTAAATTTTCAATTTTTCCCTAAAGTCAACAGAGGAGCTGTGAAAGGTTATAGAGTCCTTTATTACTTTGATGTTGTATATGCACCGCTAAAAATGGTCTGAAAGAGCTGTTAAAAGTTGAGACATATTAATGTCCAGTGTGGACTTCGGAGATGAATAATTCATTATGAGGATAATTATTGTTGGTTGTGGGAAAGTTGGTTATACTATAGCGAAAATTTTGTCCTCTGAAGAAGGCATTGATGTTACGGTAGTGGATAATAAATCAGATTTTTTTGATAATGCTCTTGAATCTATTGATGTCAAGTTTCTTATGGGTAATGGTCTTAATGAAAAAACACTTATTGAAGCAGGTGCTAAAGAGGCTGATTTAATTATAAATGTTACAGATGCTGATGAAGTTAACATTTTATGTGGTATTATGGCGAAACATCTTGGGACAAAACATACGATAGCAAGAGTGCGTAATCCTGATTGTGCATTAGAGTTTAATCATCTCTGGAGAGATTTGGGGATTGACATGACCATTAATCCGGAGCAGCAAACGGCAAGAGAAATTTCAAGACTTTTAAGATATCAAACTGTTGAGGGTATTGATACATTTATCAGTGGTCGAATTGAACTGATTTCGGTAAAAGTTTCTGAAACATCAGATTTTTTTGTGGGTAAAAGTGTTTCGCAGGTTTTTAATAAAAAATGGGAAGTGTTTCTTGCGGTTGTTGAAAGAGAAAATAATATGTTAATACCTAAAGAGGATTTAGTTTTTGAAGAATCTGATGTTCTTAAAATTTTGGGTCGTCCGTCTCATATTATGAATTTTCTTATGCATATAGGAAAAAGGCCTAAAAAATCTCAAGAGGCTATTATTATAGGTGGTAGTGTAATTACACATTATCTTGTAGAGCTTTTAAATAGGCATACTGTTAAAACTAGTATTAAAATTATAGAAAAGGATCTGGAAAAGTGTGAAGTTTTATCGATGACTGATCATCGATGTTTAGTTATACATGGGGATGGGACAAATGAGGAAGTTTTGGTTACTGAGAATATTGACAAGGCGGATGCTGTTATATGTCTTACAGATAGAGATGAAGAAAATACTGTTATTTCGCTTTATGCCTTACAGATGGGTGTAAAAAAAGTAGTGACAAAAGTTAATCATATTAATCAGATTATGATACAAAATTTAGGATTAAGTGACATTATTACGCCTCAAAATATTACTTCAAATTTTGTTTTCCAGTATGTTAAAGGATTAAAAGGAATGGTTGGAGACAATATAAGAACGATGCATAAAATTTTCAGTGGCAACGATGGTAATGTTGAGGTTATTGAATTTCATGTAGATAAAAAATCCAAATGCCTCAACATACCCGTTAAAGATTTAACATTAAAAAATGATATTTTAATAAGTTGCATCGTCAGAGATTCACATATTTTTATTCCACCTGATGAAATACAGGTACAAGCAGGCGATGTTGTGATTATCATTACTAAAAATAACGCGGTATATGACCTTGACGATGTTTTAGTTAATGAACATTTTCCAACATCTAAAAACTAGAGAAAGTGTAAGTGAATGAATTATTCTCTCATTTTTAGATTAATTGGCAACATACTTCTAATAGAGGCATTACTTATGCTAGTTCCTCTTGCTGTTTCAATTATATATGGTGGGGGAGATTACACTGCTTTTCTTTTGGCCATTTTAATATCCACTTTAATTGGAATTTTTTTATCATTGTTAAAACCTACCGATAAAAAATTTCGAACAAAAGATGCTTTAATAGCCACTGCTTTAGCATGGATATTTCTATCCCTATTTGGCGCGTTGCCCTTTTATTTTTCCGGCTACTTTAACAGCTTTATAGATTGTGCTTTTGAATCTATATCAGGTTTTACAACAACTGGTGCATCAATATTAACTAATGTCGAAATTTTGCCTAAAGGCATTTTGTTTTGGAGAAGTTTCTCTCAGTGGATAGGTGGCATAGGCATATTGGTATTTCTATTAGCGATAACCCCTTCCATAAATGCATCATCAATCAACCTTTTAAGAGCTGAAGGCACAGGACCCTCGGATAAATTTATTCCTAAAATACGTGAAACAGCCAAATTTATGTTCTTAATTTATTTTATCATGACAGCAATTTTAATTTTTCTTCTCTACACAGTTGGGCTTCCAATTTATGATTCTGTACTCAACGCTTTTTCTACCGCTGGCACAGGCGGATTTTCAATTATGAATGCAAACATTAGTGCATACAATAATATCGCTGCTGAAACCATTATTACAATATTTATGTTTTTATTTGGAATCAGTTTCACATTATATTTTATCTTACTTGGTAAAAACATTAAAAAATTCTTTAAAGACGAAGAATTACGACTTTATTTTGGAATTATAATAACCGCAATAATAATCATTACTCTAAACATTTCTGGACTTTACAGCGGATTCCTAGAAGCCCTAAGATATTCCTCCTTTCAAGTCTCATCAATTATATCCACAACAGCCTTCACAATCACAGACTTCAACCTTTGGCCAACTTTAAGCCAAATCATACTACTATTTTTAATGATAACAGGCTGCTGTGCAGGTTCTACAGGCGGAGGAATAAAACTTGCAAGGATATTAATCCTCTGGAAAACCCTTAAAAATGAATTAAACAAAATCTTCCATCCTGGAAGCGTAAAAACAGTAACCATTAACGAAAAAAACATAAAACAAGACCTTATAACAAACACTACCCTATACTTCTTTATCTATTTTATAATTTTCTTTGTAGCAGTCCTGTTAATTTCTATTGAAGGAAAAGACCTTATCACTAGCACAACAACAATCATTGCCTCTCTTAGCAACATAGGACTAGGTCTAGGAGCTATTGGCCCAGTTGGAAACTTTGCCATATTTTCTTCTTTCTCAAAAATAGTCATATCATTTTGTATGCTCGCAGGACGCCTAGAATTCTTCCCAATACTACTCCTACTCACACCATCAGCTTGGAAAAAAACTTTATGATCTAATCTCAGCAATAATATTTTTTGTTTCCATAACAAAGTATACAACAAATTAGTGATATACAGTAACTCCGCCATTTTATCCCATAAATATATAGTTAGAAAACAATTCCAATATTTCACGATGCCGCTTATGAATACTCCCATAATACTCACACCCAATCTTAGCCTCAACCACACGCTCCACTCTTGACAACTCAAACAAAACCTCCCCACAGAAACCTACCCGACAAACTACCTCCAAAGCCGCCCCAAAATCTTAAAATAAACCCTCAAAACCAAAAAACACACAAAAAACTCTAAGATGAATCATCTGTAACCTAACAACTACAATATTCGCGTCAAATTTTAATAATTTTCCTTATTTTTTAGGTCACCACTACCAACTATTTTTTTATCTTATTCATTATAAACATTTTTCACCGCATCGTTCACAAAACTTCATTTTCAACGTGCTAGATTCCACAAACAGTCCAGTTTTTTACATAAACCATACCAGTTTTTAAAGTATTTATTCCAAATGGCACGTATTCAATACAACTCCTACATCTTCCGCTCTTACGATTTATATAATGACACTTTTCCATTGTTTTCTTTTATTTCTTTAGTCGCTAACAATTTATTGTAGGCTCGTTCTAAACATTCATTAATTACGTTTCCACGCCGTTTCCAACCATAAGCCATAGAGGTAGCAAGTAACAAATCATCTTTAACTATTTCCCCATAACACTGACTTAATGTACGCAACATTGTTTTCCCAAATTCATCTACTGGAATTCTGTCTGCATTACAACCATAATAACGAGGACGATAAATTTGAGTTTCAGGTTTATCAACCATTGTCAAATAATCAGGTGAAACAGTTTTTTCATGCACCATTTGCGCTTTATTTTTTGGTGAATTCTCACGATAATTTTTTATCGCTAAGTCAACTGCTTTAATCAACCGCTCACCCTCCTCAGCAGAGTTTTTAATCCAATCCGTAGACCAAACACGATAAATTTTCCACCCCATTTGCTCAAGTATAGACTGCCTAAGTCTATCACGGTCCCTTGCAGTTCGTGCCGAATGATAACTCGCACCATCACACTCAACACCAATAGCATAACACCCAGTATATTTCGGATGACGTACAGCCATATCTATACGATACCCCGAGCAACCAACCTGCGCTACCACATCATAATTTCTACTTTTAAGAAAAGTATATACTACTTCTTCAAAATGAGAATCATGCCAAACAGATTTACTAACTGACGGTTCACCCATTATTGCAGATAGCCCATTAATAGCAAAATCTATGTACAATCTAAGCAACTTAGGTCCCTCACCACTTACACGCTCAACATCAATATCCGTAGGCAAAATAGACCCAACGAGTTTCACGTTATACCTTGCACGTGTTATAGCAACATTTAACCTAAGTTCTCCACCTATACGGCTTAATGGACCAAAATTCATTATAAACTTCCCAGATACATCAGGAGCATATCCTATACAAAAGATAATATTGTCACGCTCATCACCCTGCACGGTTTCAAGATTTTTTATGAACAATGGTTCTTCTTTATCATCTCCAAAAAACGTTTCATATTCAGGGTTGTGCCTACGCATTTCTAATACCGCTGTTTCAATCGCTCTCTGTTGAATTTCTCCAAAAGCGATAACACCCAGACTACGATGAGGTAGTTTTTTAAAGTGTTCAAATACTAATTCTGCTACCCGTTGAGCTTCTTTTCTATTACCATTATGTTTTCCTCTATCATACGTACCGCCTTCAACAAAAACGTATTCAACACCACTATTACTATCAGTTTTTTCTGTTGACGAAGGAAAAGTAATCAAGTTATTATTGTAAATTTTTGCGTTAGAAAAAGCGATTAAATGCTCATGACGACTACGATAATGCCATAAAAGAGCTTGTTGAGGAAGCAATGCAGCCTCATCAAGTAGCGATTCATACGCACCAGAATCATCAACAGCATCCTCATCGAGATATTCGTCATACGCAGAAGTTACATTGAAAAAATCAGTAGGTGGAAGTTGTTTACTATCACCGGCTATTATAACTTGTTTGGAACGGAAAATAGCACCAATTGCGTCTTCAGTTCGCACTTGAGATGCTTCGTCAAAAATAACAACGTCAAACTTGTAATCAGCACCACCAAGATAGGTACTTACAGATAAGGGACTCATCAGCATACAAGGTTTCAAAATAGGTAATAAAGTAGACGTTGCACCTATCAATCTACGTACTGATAAACACATGCGTTTTTTTGCCATTTCTCTTTTTAACAAATAAAGCTCGTCTCGTCCAGGTGTAAAAACTCTGAGTGGTGGTAGTTGAGATACTAATTTTGCAAATAAAGTAGCACGTGCAATTGACAGAAACTCGGAATCTAATTCGCGAAACTTTGCAACGCACTCTTCTTGTTTATATCGCCTAAAACTTTGTACTGCTTGAAAACGTGGCAAAATAGACTCCAGTAAAAGAGCATAAAAACTCTTTTTAAATGTTGGAACAATTTTTTCGGAGGAGAGCATACATTGTTCTATTTTTTTGACATAATCCTCTATACCAACATTTTTACATCTTGCCAATAATTCACGGAATTCAATCCAACGTTCCAAAGCAGACATATTTTTTAAACATTTTTCAACACGTTGATTTAATGCCTCACAATTAAGATTTGAATCGTTTGTTTTCAGTTCAAACAATTTTGTAAAATAATCGATTGTTTCATTTAAATGTGTTAACCATTTACTTATTTTGGCAAAAGAATTTATTACGTCAGTACTAGAAGAAGTAATTACTTTCTCAAAATCTTGGCCTAAATCTTTGATTTTAACAGAGTAGAAAGATAAATCGTGCAATAATTTTTTGATTTTATCGTCTGACAATTTATTTTGCGACTTACTACATGATTGTATTTTCATCTTATCAGACTTGTATGATTTGTTGAAAGAACGGAAAATAGATTTGTAATCTTTTTCAAATCGTGTAAGCATAGTGGTATAATCTATATTGAAAATTTCTGCAGTATATTCACTCAACAGTGATTTTATAAAACCAAGCACAGTATGGATGTTTGTTACAAAATTTGCAACATCGCTATAAGTAAGCAATTTTGAGGTGTCTGGACATATTTTTATTTCAGAGAGAATCTTTGAACTTTCGTTAACTATTAAAGGAAGTTCTTTAGCATTGTCGATAAAACTTAGACTAAAATCACGGGTTAAAGCAGCTACAGAGCTTCCGTACCATGGATTTGTTGTTTGCCAATTATGTTCTTTTATAAAATGCGATAATTCCTCAAGTAGAGATATTTGTTGTTCAAACTCTTGTTCGGAACATTTATCAATATTATTGAGTTTGAAAAACATATCTGGAAAATCATTTAATGTAGATATTTCACCATTAATTTGATATATTGTTTTACCAAATGGAGCTATTTTTGTGTGTACCTCTCTGACATACTGATTTAATTCTGATCTATGAGCGTTTAGATTCTCTAGTTTATGTGTAGCATCAGATGTAATATACGCCTTGCTTTCTGCTAATTTCAAAGATTTGCCAATCTGGTCAAGAACTTCGTTGCGTTTTGCCTTATAACTATGTAAAGTAAGGCAAAAATCACCCAACCCGACACGGGTAAGCCGTTTATACACAACATCAAGAGCAGCCATTTTTTCAGAAACAAACAACACTTTTTTATTGTTAGCAAGTAATTCAGCAATCATATTCGTGATAGTTTGGCTTTTTCCTGTTCCTGGTGGACCTTGTAAAACAAAACTAACACCCCGCTTGGCAAGTAAAATGGCATCTTGCTGACTCGAATCAGCATCTACAACACTAAATACATCAATTGGTTTCACACTATCATGATCATAATCGGAAACATCATCAAAATCATGTGTAACCACACACGAACTACCCGCTAACGCCTGAATAATAGAATTTGCTTTAATAAGTTCACTGTTCTCTGCTACATCGCGATACATATTGATTTTAAAAAATGAAAACAGTGATAATTCCACAGATGGAACAACTGTCCAACCTTTGGATGCACAAATAGTGGTAACATCTGTAAGATATTTCTTTATATCATTAGTATTAGAGGTAAATTCTGGAAGTTTTACACCAAAATCAAGAAATAATTTTTGTGCTAAAGCAGGGTTAGCAATAATTTCATCGTCATGCCTATACATCATGAACGGTGAAAACAAATCTTTTTGTTCAAGATAAACAGGTACAAGCACTAACGGTGATCGTATTTCAATCTCGCTTTTATCTTGTTCTCGCCATTTTAGAAAACCAAATGCCAAATATAGGGCGTTTAGCCCTTTTTCTTCCATGAAGCTTTTTGCTTTTTTACGCAAGTTTATAAGGGTTGTATGTGTTTCTTTAATGGATTGGTTTGTGTTAGAAGATGAACTTAAAACATCATTGTCAGTCTCAACAACATTTTCATCACATTCATCAGAAAAATAATTACTTTTGTTCGAATCAATAGGCATAGGAAATTTAAAGGGTTTTTCACCATCAGAAAATTGTTTCCAAAGGTCAGATATGTCTGGTTTAAGTATGGTAAGTGCATTACGCGAAATTCGACCCCCTCCACTCACACCAGATTTTGGTTCGGGGCAACTTATCAATCTATTTCGTTTACCCAAATCAAGTAATTTCTTTTTCCAATACTCAACTTTCGCGTCAATGTTTTGCATATGTAGTCTGCGGAGTAATAACATTCTCATTTTAAAACTTTATTGATTTTACTAGCTTGATTTATCGAAAAACGATTTTATTAATATGCTACCAAAAGTTTTGTTACGTCAAAAAGTTGGTCTGTATGAATCCCAACTCGGATGAGCTGAAACCAAAACGAACAAAAATTCTACACGCTTTGCAAAGAATTTTACCAGTAAGATACTGCAAACACGTCATTTTTACAGTCGCACAATAGTTCAGATCATTGTGAAAAAACAATCTACAAAACGTGCGCGATGGTTATGGGCGTATGGTTTTTTGTGATATTAGTCTATTTCTGCGAAGTTGTCTGTGTTGTCTATGGTTGTGATTAATGTTATCGTTACGGGTTTGTTAGTTTGTGTTTTATTTTTTCTTGTTGTCTGGTTTTTGTTGGGTTTACGATTGTTTTGGTTTTGTGGGAAAAAATTTGTTTTGTTGTGTGTTTTGCATATGATATGTTTGTGTTAGCTATTACACGCTGTTCATTATTTTATGTGTTTGGTTACCATATTTTATAAATATAATAAGGTCTATTTGTGTTTTTTACAAATATTGTCGGATGGGTTTTTGTCAGTTGACTAAACATGGCTATTTAATTTTCACGTGTTTGACGTGATCAGTATACCGAACACATTTTACCATCGAACGTCGATGTTGAAAAAATTATAAAACATAAATCGTTTTCATAAAAGACTACACCATCATCTGCGGCCGACGCTGGAAAAACAATGAAACCCTAACGCTTTCATGAGATTATGTTAATAGACTATTGAACTATCTAAAAATAGAATACATAAATAATGTTTAAAGAAATATATTGTTTAAAAACTAAGAGGGAGGGAGTTGTTTTAGAATATTGAAGCTATTTTCGCTTCATACTTCCAGTTCTTTGCAATTTTGCCTTCACGTTTATAGTAACGCGAAAGTTTATGGATTTGCGCCTCAATTACCTGCATATTGCGTTTGTTGTGCAGATCTTTCTTATTTTTTTCCATATGAACTGCTAGAGCTTGAGCTTTTTTCATCATGTTAGCTAAATCTTCTGGCATTGATGGAGTTAAATTAGCTTCCTTGAGTATGTCACTTACGCTTTTACCAGTAATTGGTTTTACAAGTGGAATTGCATACTGATCCCTAAGAATTGTGCCTATTGCACTCATAGAATGACCTTCTTTTGCGAGTTTTATAACAAAAGCTTCTACCTCTTCAGGTTGATATTTACACCAACTTGGAGGTCTCCGACTTACAGGCCGTATTGAATGAGATTTTCCTTTTTCTTGTTTTGGCATCGTTACACCTTAATTATGCACCCTACAAGCACAGTATGGATATATTTAAAAGCATCGCAAAAATTTACACGTAAAAACCCATAACAACTTAACCAACAAAAATAACTACTTACAAAAACAAATAAAACACTTTCAAAAAAATCACATTTATTTAACTCAACAAAAAAACACTTTTACGGTTCATTTTTCCGTTAAAAATTAAAGTGTTGTTTTTGCTTAACAAATCATAACGTATACACAATGTTTATGCTTGTATAACCACGCGAACTAAATACATACAAAAAATCAGCTCTGCAAAACAGTTCTTTTTACAGACAAATTTTGAATATAATTATAAGCTTCAAGTGCGGCAGTAATTCCCTGTCCCACAGCTGTACCAATTTGTTTAATTGGATGCGTTGTCACATCACCTGCAGCATAAACACCCGAAATGTTGGTTTCTTGTCTAAAACTGATTTTAATGTAACCTAAGTCATCAGTTTCCACCCCACAAACTTTTGCAACTTCACTATTAGGCACTTCACCAACTTGTACAAACACAGCATCAACACTAAACTCGGTTTTTTTGCCAGTAAAACTGTCCTTTAGAGTTATTGTTTTTACTTGATTATCACCTTTGATTTCTTCAACATCAGTATTCCAAAGCACATCAACATTAGGTTTGGAAGTAGCATCTAAGATTATTTTGTGCTCAGCTCTAAAAGAGCTTTTTCTGTGAATTATTGTAACATGCTTTGCTAAACCAGAAAGATAAATCGCAGTGGTACACGCAGAATTACCTCCTCCAATGACTGCAACGTTTTTGTCTTTAAAAAATGTACCATCGCAAACACCGCAATAACTAACGCCACGACCATTAAACTCTTTTTCACCTTTAACTCCAATATTTTTATGATGTGAGCCTGTAGCAAAAATTACAGTTTTAGCCTGATATGTTGCGTTACCGGTAACTATGATTTTTGTTTCACCTTCCAACTTTACTTGCTCTACTGGTTCAACATCATGTATAACAGCTCCAAGCGTTTTACATTGAAACACCATTCGCTCAGACAACTCATACCCGCTAATTTCAGTAAAACCCGGATAATTCTCTACCTTTGGAGAATTACTAATGTTTCCACCAGCCAATTTCTCATCAAACATAAGCACTTTCAAACCACTGCGTACTGCATAAATTCCAGCTGTCAACCCTGCAGGCCCCGCGCCAACAACAATTACATCCCAGTTTTCCATAAACATAAACCAATAAAATATTGGTTAAAAGACATTAAATAACATATTCATTTAGATTCAAGTTATTACCAGATTATCACAAATAATATTAGCATGATCAACTAGGTGAAAACGGTAATATCATTGATTAACCGTGGTCTTTACGTTGGCAGATTCCAACCATTTCACTTGGGTCATCTTTGTGCAATAGAAGAAGTTTTAACAAAAATAGATGAACTGGTTATAGTTATCGGTAGTGCCCAGTATAGTCATAATTTGAAAAATCCTTTTACCGCCGGCGAGCGTTTAACAATGATACGACATGCTCTACAAGAGACGGGTACAAATACAAATAAAATTTGGATTGTTCCTGTGCCCGACATGCATCTACATATGCTTTGGGTTCCAGCTGTAGAAGGCTATACACCAAAATTTAACACGCTTTATTCTAATGAACCTTTAACACGTCGTTTATTCATAGAAGCGGGCTACACAGTTGAAAACATTAGTTTTTTTAATCGGCAAACATATTCATCCACACTTGTCCGTGAGAAAATGCTTAAAAACGAAAATTGGACAAGTCTTGTCCCAGAAAGTGTAGCAGAATTTATAAACAAAATTGATGGTGTAAATAGATTAAAAGATTTAGCGCGTACAGATAAAATTTGATCCATAGGTCATTGATTTTAGAGAGTGTTTTCGTTTAGAGATTTGGGGCGTAATGTTTTTTGCGAGTGGATAAATAGGTGGGAATTGTGGTAAAGTGTGAGTTTTGTTTGCCAGAAAGGAATGTTAAGGTTAGTAAAATTTCGAAGAATAGTTTTGTTTTCTTAAATGTGAAAGTTCTGATTTTAATCTGTTAGAATCTGCCTTTAAATTAACTATTAAATAAAATGGTCACATGTATTATATTTGTCTGTTTTTTTCATCTAATATGTTGGTTTTGCAGTGTTTTTATTTGTTTTTGATATTTTGTTTATAAAAAAGGTTTTATGTATTTTACGTAATTTTAATCATAATAATACATGTAATTTTATTATTTATTACGTTAAATATGTTCAAAAAATAAATTATGTGCTATTTTACCTTTTATAATTAATTACCTCAAAAATATTGAGAACAGGTTCTTAGAAACCGGCAGCAACAAGATTTTGTGGTTTAATTATTTCACGTAACAATACTGTAGCATAACATCCTCGAAACAGCATAAAATTTAAAGAAAATGACAACTTGTCACCATCCTTGGAAACATCAAGCAATTTAAAATCATGCACAGGAGTTAATGCTGTGCGTAAACTACCACGCCCACCCATTTTTGAATGAGCAGTGACACGAAAATTGTCCATAATTACATTTTCTTGTTGCAAAATACGTTGTTCTAACTCACCCATAATACCACCCGAAAGTTTCTGTTTAAACCCAACAATAGGCAAAGCAAGACGCATTTTACCTAATGTTAAAGCTTCATTTACTTTAAGTTGATTTTGAACGGTTACTGTTTGAGATATATTCACCATTGGTAACCCAGTGCGTTCAACACCGACTACAAAATCACCAACTTCAGCCTTGTTTAAGAGTAAACCTGATTTGACTCGTTCACTTAAGAAACGGTTGAACAGATAAGATTGATAAGCCTGTACAAATAAAACTTGAAGTTTTAATGGCAAAACATCAAAAGCTTTGATAAAATTATTTGATTTTTCATTTAAATATTTTAACATTAAACGTTCGTAGCGTAATTGTTTGGGGTAATTCTTTAGGGCAGTTTCAAAATCGTGGGTCTGTTGAAGATTTGTGCGAGCTTGTCTTGATTCAGGGTGTTCATCTGAACTGGGTTTTGCAAGAAAAAGCATAACAGCTTTTTCAAAATTACCTTCAAGAATTGCTTTACCAACAAAATGGGTTATTGGACGAGTAGTGCCAAAACGTTGGTGTCCATAAAAATTTGGGATACCGCCAAGTTGGGTAACTTCTTGTATGGTTTGTTTTACTTGTTCATTAATTATAGTTTGGTTTTGGGTTACGTTAGTAATTTTTATTTTGAAACAGTTACCTAGCAGGTAAAAAATTGATAGAGGATTGCGCAAATATCCTATTGGTCTGATTTGAACTCCTTTTATATTTATTTTAGTTATAGCATCCATTGGCAGATTTTCAACTGTGAAGTATTGTGCTGTAATTGCCTTTGCATCTTTTATTCCAGCAATTTGCAAAGCGTTTTGTCCCAAACCAAGTTGGTTTGCAATGTTTTTTGTGGCTATAAAAGTGTCCCAGTTCTGTTTAACTAAAATGCATAGCAGATGTTGTTGCTGTTGTGGTGATGCTCCAAGAGCCATGGGTTCTTTTCCTGAGAGGTTGATTTGAGCTTTTGAGCCATCTATCAAAACTTCTTCAACTTGAAAATCTTGGTCTACACTACGAATTTGTCCACCTGTGCCACTAGTTTTTGTTGCATAGATATCTATACCAAGTAAATGTTCAATTTCAGGTGTATTTTGCAAATAATTCGCCTATAAGAGTTTAAGTTTGCCTGTTAAACGATCAATCATGGTAGCAGGTGCTGGGCCAATACCAAGACAAGTTACTGAGCCTTCTGGAATTTCAGTTAATCCACGATCTACAATTAGAGCGTGAGGAAGTCCAAGGTCATTTGCAGCTTCTTCCAGTTCACTGAGTTCTTTTTCACTTGGAACTTTTAAGGCAACTTTTTTTTGCCCTTCGTATAACCAAGATTCCCACCATTTTTTGTGACGACTATAAGCTTCTTGAGCTGCTGAAACTGCGGCATGTCCAGCCTGCGCTGCAATTTTGCCTTTACTCATCTGTAAATCACTGCGGAAAACTATAACCTGTTTGTACTCAAAGTCACCCATTGCTATTTTCACTTTTGACTAAACTGTACACTTCAAGGTTTTAAAGTATTTGTAAACAAGTAAAGCAACCCAAAATATCCAAATGCTGCAAGTACAGCTGGTTTAGTTGCAACCTGTAACATCATTCTACCCTGATAATCAATTTCTTCCACGTTATTTAATGTTTTATCTACACCAAGACGTCTACAGAAGCGAAGTATTGAATCCCAACGCTCATCTGAAAGAGAGTTTAAAAATCGTCTAAGTCGCAACATAAAAGAAACATCAAAATTCAAAGTAGCAGCACAACGTTTTTGGTAAACACTAAGTGTCTTAGTTGAAACATCGTTTAATTCAAGAGCGTTTTTTACAACTTTAGCAGCAATTTCGCCACATGTCAAACCGAAAATAACTCCACCACCCGTTGTCGGTTTTACTTGCGAAGCAACATCACCTACAGCTAAAAATCCGTTACAGTACGTTCTATTAATTGGACCTGATAAAGGAATAACATGATAATTAGTTTTCATGATTTTTGCTCCTTTAACTTGTCTTTTTGCCACAGGATGTTTAAACATTAAGTGATTAAGATATGTTTGAGGGTTTCCATAATTTGTTGCTAAACCAAGTTTTGCAGACCCATCTAAACGTGGAATAAGCCATCCATAAAAACCTGGTGCACTACTACCCATATAAACTTCAACTGTATGAGGTTCAACATCATGGACTTTGTCAATTTCTGTTTCAACAGCATAAACCAACCCTTTCCCATCAAGTCCTTTGAGTTTAGTTTGATGGAAAAGTCTTGAGCTTATGCCTTCAGCATCAATAGTGATTTTGGAAGAAACATGTTGGTTTTTAAGGTTTATACCTTTGACATAGTTATTTTCGATTTGTAGTGTCTGGACAGGATTGTTTAAATGAAATGTTGCACCTGCTTGTTGTGCTTGATTGGCTATATGTTGGTCAAATTTTGTTCGGTTTAGAGTACATGTTATTGGTTTTTTGAGTTTTATGGTGAATTTTGTTCCTGATGGTGAATAAAAGTTGGCGGCGTCAAAAACGTTTTCTATTATGCCTTTTGGAAGGGGATAATAACCAAAGTTTTTTAGGCTGTGTATGCTTATGTGGCCTGCACAGTGTGAGGGTAAACCTATTTCATTGTGTTCTTCGTATACGTCTACTTTAACGCCTAATTTTGCTAAACGTAATGCTGTGTAGGAACCTGCTGGTCCTGCGCCTATGATAACGACATCCGTTTGCTGATATTTTTTCTGCATCATGTTAATTGATGTTGTTAGTTTATTAAAAAGGAATCGAAAAAAAGAGGTTAATATATAGGAGGTATTAGAAGTTTTGAAGCTACTTCAAGTGTTTTTTCTTCATTATTTATGGCGGCAATGCGGATGTTTTCAACTACTGGCTGGAACAGTTTACCTACAAGTTTGCTTGTCAGATCGCTTACAATTTTTTTCTGACTTTCATTGATTGCACCCATTCTTTTCAGAGCTATAGCAAGTTCTGTTTGACGGTTTTTTTCAACACGTGAAAGTAAATCAAAGACAATCTCGTTAACATCTTCCAATTTTTTTCACCTTCATTTCAAGTTCTGAAAATGGTATTGAGTAAACTCTATTGCTTGGTTGTATAACATATTCAATGTAACCCCAAGTTTCTTCTACTTTCTTTGAAAGATTTTGCAGTATTACAGCTAATTTTTGTCCGTCATTGGTTAAATTGTAAGTCAAGGGGATGTTTCTTGTGAAGACAAGTTTTTTGCCTTTCAAATGCCGTATATGACTATAGATTCTGCGTTGTGAACACCCTACGAGTTTTGCCAGTTTGTCAGTAGCTATGCCTTCGTCAGGTATTGCTTGGTATACTTTCATTTCTGAATCAGTTAATTTTTCAAGTGTAACAGCACGTTTGGATTTGTAGAAAAAGATATGGTTTCTGTCGACGGGTAGATTGATTAGTTTAGAGGCTGCTAAACGGTTGAGTGTTCGTGAAGCAATTATTGGTGAAATGACTTGATGAATTTCCTGACTAGTTTTTGCCCCTGAAAGTAAGTGTTGAAGAAGTGCTTCTTCGTAGCATTCTGATTTAGCTGGCAATTTTTGTATGAATTCGTCAAAGCCGTCAAGTAAACCATGTACAGAGGTACCAAATATAGTAGCAGTGTATTTACCTACTGATTCCGTTACTAACCCGAGTGTTATCAGAGGTTGAATATAATCAGTAATTATAGAGTATTTGCTGTGTTGGTTATCACCGTTTTTGAGTTCTTGTTGAATTTTAGTAAGTGTACATTTGCCGTTGGCGATTACTTGGAAAACATGGAATCGTGTTGGGTTTTTGAGGACATTGAAGAAGTCTGTTGTATAATTAGGGTTATCCATGATGTTTCGAAGGTGTCTTAATTCGTTTTTTAGTTTGTAGAATCGGCACATACTAATGCATTGGATCGGTGTGATTGGTGTGCAGTGGTTACACATAGCCTCAAGGCTTTTGAGGTTTTCAGATGTACCTTGTTGGTTTTTTGTACTGGGTGATAATAAGTTAACAACCATGTTTATGCCCTCCAGTTTGTTTCTAAATTTTTACTGATAGCAAAAACATTTGCTAACCTAAAGCCTGTTGAAAGAGAAACTGATTTCAAGGTATATGTTATTCTCATCAGACATTCCCAAAAATATCATTCTTGTAATTGTGTAAAAAGCGTTTTCGTAAAGAAACATTGACGAAACCTCGTCAAAGTTTGTTTACTAAGGTTTAATGTAAATAATTTTTTAGGTAACATTAATTTTATGTCTTTAAAAGTTTAGTCAAGGTTTCTTTACTAAATTATTTCATCAAAAAATTGGGATCTATTAAAAAATATAGTTCAGTAAACGAGAGTTAAACCAAAAAGTTTGGTTGAGTTGGAGCTGAGATGAATGTGTTTTTCAGCATACTTTGCACAGGATATTTTGTAAGATACAAAGTGTAAACAGTGTAAAAGAAAAATTAAACGTAAGATTCATAAATTACTAAAAAACAGTAGGATGTAACTTGTGAAAACATGAGAATCAAAGTATTTTAATAGCGTTAATTTAAATATATCTAAGATAGTTTTGATATAAGTTGAAATAGTATGATACACTGTAAGAAGTGTGGCTCAGAAGAAATTGTGAAAAGTGGCATAATTGGATGCAAACAACGTTATCTATGCAAAAAATGCAAATACCATTTTCGCATCGGTGACAATCGCATAAATCAAGAAACAAAAGCGGAAAAAGCCCTTTGCACTCTATGGTATATAATGGATAAAGAATCCTTCCGTACAATAGGTAAACTTTTACAGATACATCACACCACAGTATACCAATGGGTGCATAAATTCATAGAAAGTCTACCTGAACCTCAAGATCCTAAAGATATTACAACTGTAGAGCTTGATATGATATGGAATTTTGTGGATTTGTCAAAAGAAAATTATGAATCATTAAAACAATTAATAGAACTGCATGAAAAACAGTTGCCTGTGTCTGTGGTAAACACTATACAACAACATTTAAGCAACACTATCGCAAAGTTAGACAGTTAAAACTTGTACATTCTACATGTATGATTAGGAAGCGTTTGACAATGTGTTCCTAACAATTCACATTATTTACAAACCCATACGGTAGTACACTGTAACATTTAAATGTTTATAGTGGAATTGGGTATAACCTTTTTAATTTTATTCGCGCATCTTTAGTAGAGAAATGCCAATCAACACCCTTCTGACTTTGATTACGCAAAACATACCAAGACAACATCTCAACATTAAGAACACCAACATCAAATATGCGTCTCTTCCCAAGACACTGAATAGCAAGAGCCGACAACTCTATCTCCGCAATATTAAGCCAACTACCATGCTTAGGAGTATAATGAATCTCCAACCGTTGCGCCAAACTAAACGCCTCCTCAGCACAAAACGCCTCATACAAAGACGAAATAACATGAGTATTCAAATTATCCAAAACCAACACCACCTTCTCCGCATCCGGATACTGCTCCAAAAGCAACCAACGTATTTTATGTGCCCAATCCACCTTAGTCCTACGCAACAACGCTTCAGCATGACGCCAACCCCCCAAAGGCTCACTAAACAGAAAAATACTACAAGTGCCATGACGTATGTACTTATAATCCATCTTCTCCACACAACCCGGGCGCATATCAAGGGCGGGGTATGCGTCTTCTAAGAGTTGATAGGGCTTCTCATCCATACACACAACAGGCCTTTTTGGATCATATGGACGAGCATAAACTGTTAAAACGTCCTCCATAGCTGCTACAAAGGCACTGTTTTGGTTTGGGGGGATGCACCAGATGGTTTTTAGGTGGGGTTTAAGTTTGCTTTTTTTAAAAGTCGTTTTACACTCATGTGTGATAGGGAGTCTATATAGCCGAGTTCTACGCTTTTATTTGCTAGCAGGCGTAGTGTCCATTTTGCGTAGCCTTGTGGTGCTTTGCTGCAGGCTAAGGCTATGATGTGGGCTTCTGTTTCGCCTGTTATTTTTGGTGCTATTGGTGGGGTTTGTCTTTTTTTGCGTTGTAGAAATTTGGTGATGTTTTCAGCTGCTAGGAAGGCTTTTTTTGTGTTGTTGATTGTTTGGTAGCTTACTCCGATGCGTTTTGCGATTTGTGTTTGGGTTTCTTTTTTTCTTTCTTTGGCTTCGTCTAGGGCTAGTATTATTTTTGCGCGGTTAATTAGTTTCACGCTGTGGGTGCCTTTTGTGCTGAATTTTTCCAATTGGTCTCTATCTTCTTGGTTTAGTTTAATGCTGACGTATTTGCCTCGCATAGTATCATTTCCAATGGAGAATATCTTAACAAACAACGCTATAAACATTTAGACGTTACACTGTAGTAGTTATTGAGCAGCATAATGACAACGCATTAACATTTGAAGTGTTTTACTATACTTTTGAAACTTATTTTCATAAAAACATTTTATGGTTTCATAATTCTTCCAACAACAACCCATCGATAGTGAACACCCATACAACTAACGAAGGTTAATTTATCTTCACGATTATGACATGCCATAACACCTGATTTATCACACAAACAAAAAACACGTTAAAAAACATACAAATCAACACTTTCAACATTTTAAATCCCACACACATACAAAAATCATCATCATTAAACATTTTATTCACTAAAAAATAGAGTACACAAATCATTATTCAATTTACACATAAAAACAAAAACCAATCACTAACAAAACATTGATTAGAAACACAAACACATTAAAAAATTTAAAATAAAAAAACTTTTCCCAAAGTTACCTCAACAGGATAAACTTGTAACACACCACCACCTTTAATTATAACATCCTTGGGTCCAGAATAACCCCGTTTTTCTTTTAGCAGCAACTGATACTTAATTTTCAATCCACCACCATACCCACCTAAAGAAAAATTTACTTTAACTATACGATGACAAGGAACAAGAGGAGCAAAAATATTACCAGCCATAACATTCCCAACAGCTCGTGAACCACCACCAACAGCTTTAGCAACTGCACCATATGTAGAAAGATAACCAACTGGTATTTGCATAACAGCCTTGAGAACATTTGTCGTGTACTTTGGCAGGCTACCAAATGCAAGATTAGAAATATTAACAACATCATTGCCTTCAAGTACATCTTTCATTAAATCGAACGTGTTTTTTGCGCATACCGATGGTTTTGATAATATCTGAAACGGCATATTAAAAGGAAGCTTGTTAAGTAAACTATTTAGAGCTGTTTGTTCAATGCCTGCAAAAGAAGTGGCAATTACTTGTTGCTCTACGCATGCTACAGCAAGCCAAGCATTATTAGCGTTATGCATATAGACTTGAATCATTTATCGACACCAAGTTACTGTTTACATAAAAATTTCGAATTTAATTTTTGTTTCGACTATTTTATAATACTACATAGAACTAACAATTTTTGGTGTTTCATCAATTGGGATTTTGACTTTTCAAATTTTAGTAAGTATGGTTATAAGTAACCTTAATACCTTGTTTTGTGTATTACAACAAGAAAAGGCGAAAAGTTATGGAAAGATATGGATTTCAGTCACAGTTTCCATCTTTACGGGAAATACCACAAATGCACATAATGCCTCAAGAAGAGCAAAAACAACAGCAACAACCTCAAAACAATCAAGCTCCACAGAATATGGTATGGATGCCAGGTGCAACAACTGTCGGGGTTGTGTGTGTTGACGGTATAGTTTTAGCTTCAGAGAAACGTGTAACATATGGCGGATTTATCATGAGCCGTGGTGGTAAAAAAGTTTTCAAAGTAACAGACCAAATTGGTGTAGCATGTGCAGGTCTTGTTGGAGACATGCAAGTTCTTGCCAGAGAAATGGAGGCTCAAGCTAAACTTTTCAGCATGGATGTTGGTAGAAAAATCAGTGTAAGAGCAGCGTCTAAACTTATGGCAAACATCCTCTTTAATCGCAGATACGCACCATTATACACTCAAACAATTATTGGAGGTTTAGATGAAGAAGGCGTAAACCTGTTTGTTTTAGACGTTTTGGGTTCACTTATTCCCGACAAATATGCAGCTGTTGGTTCAGGAACAGAAACTGCTATAAGCATTATAGAGGAAGCATATAAAGAGTCATTAACTATTGTTGAAGCAAAAGAGCTCATCAAACGAGCAATAAAGTCTGCGATAAACAGAGATGCAATGAGCGGTGATGGAATTGACTTTCTTATTATAACAAAGGAAGGCACAGTTGAAGAATCAATCAAATTCTAAACCAACATTTTTTATTTCAACTCGTTAATTCTTGTTTAACATTTACTTTATTAAATGGATGAAAAGTTTGTATGTCATTTGACTTAACTGAAGAAGAAGGAAAATTTTTAATAAAACTTGTAAGAAGCACTGTTGAAACATTTCTAGATAAAGGACAAACTCTAAAGCTATCCCCAAACACTCCACAAAAACTTTACGAAAAATGTGGCGTCTTTGTAACTATAAACATGATTAACAAAAACGAAAAATCGTTACGCGGCTGTATAGGTTACCCTTATCCAACAAGCCCACTTGTAGAAACAGTTATAGATTCTGCTATAAGTGCCGCAACAAAAGACCCTAGATTCCCATCAATGACTTTTAAAGAGTTAGACAAATGCGTTTTTGAAGTTAGCGTTCTAACACCTCCAAAACTAATACAAGTTGACAATCTAAAAGAGTACACACAGCAAATCAAAATTGGACAAGACGGTTTAATTATAGAAAAAGGTTACAATAAAGGGTTACTTTTACCACAAGTACCTGTTGAATGGCAATGGTGTGAGGAAGAATTTCTTTGTCAATGTTGTATAAAAGCAGGATTACCACCTGATAGTTGGTTAACAAAAAACACTAAAATTTACAGGTTTTCAGCAATAATTTTTGAAGAACAAACACCCAACGGTGAAATTAAACGTTTAAATCTAAATTAGCAAGTTTGGTTCAAAATAGTTTGTACAATTTCAACTGTTCTATCTAAACCATTATATCTGCTGGAAAACTGGTTTAGTACAAGTAAATTTTTTGTATATTCTTGATGGTTTTGTTCCATTTGCTGTAGAGCCTTGACAAGGTCATTTTGATTTTTAGCTTTAATTGAGCAGCCTAAATTGTGTAGTTTTGTTGCATTACCATCTTGTTCAGGTTGAGTTGGAATACATATACTTGGTTTAGCATATTTGACGGTTTCAAAACAGGTTATGTGTCCACCGCTAAAGATGACATATTTTGCGTTTTTCATAGCATCATGACGTTCAATTGGGGAAAGCCAACTGTAGATTTCACAGTTACCTCTTTTTGCAAAAGTTTTTTTACCAGGAATACCAAGACTAATTACTACTTTGCTTAAAGTTTTTTGGAAAATTGGAAGTAATGTTTTAAGTATCTTTGATCGTGTTCCTATGGGTCCACTTATAGGAACAAAAATATGTTCATTAGAACCTTGTATGAGTGTTGTATTCATAAAGGCACCTACGTACTCAATTTTGTTTTCGAAAACTGAACTAGTGAGGTTTCCAATGTTGTAATCGGCAATTGTATAAGGTGGTGGATTGTCGGGTATAACAATTTTTGTACATTGTTTAACGTATTGATCTACTATAGATTTGCCAAAGTTAAGAAAATGCATGAGTCCATAATTTGGGCACAAGAAATTTGTGATGTAAACAGAAGGAATTTTTTGTTTAATAGCCATTCGTAATGCTGCTACGTCACCGTCGGCAATTAACATGTCAGGAGCAATATCACAAATTTTTGCTCTTAAATCATAAGATCTATGAATAACTTCCATTGCACTAGAACTTTTTATTTCAAACTGTTTTTTTTCAGAGTTAAACACTGGTAAAGGAAATAATATATTAATTATTGATGCGGGTATAACAATGCCAGAAGTATTTTCGTACCATACAATTGGCGTACATGGATATGCGTTTTTGAATTCTTTTTTAAGTAACTCATAAGCTTTACCACCTAAGAGAAAAAATACTTCATGTCCAGCACATTCTAATCGTTTACCTAATGGAATAATTCGTGAAACATGACCTAACCCTAACTCTGAGCAGGTAAACAACAAACGCATATAATCACGCAATAAATTCTTAATGTTAATTTCTGAATAAGGAAGAATAGAAGCATTTAAACCTTTGATAAAATAAAGTTATAAACATGTTCATGCCCAGAAAACTTGTCGAAGAGCAACTAATACGACTTTTAAAAGATGATGTTGGTCAAGGTGATATTACAGTAACCGCAATTATCCCTCCAGATTTAAACGCGACAGCAGAAGTAATCGCTAAAGAGTCTGGAATAGCAGCAGGTATACAAGAAGCAACAATTCTTGCTCAAGCATTGAATTTAAAGGTAAAAACATATGTTAATGACGGGGAACAGATAAACAATAAACAAATCTTAATGCATATAACAGGTGATACCCAAACTATTTTAACAGTTGAACGTACTCTGCTTAATTTGTTGTCACGTATGTGTGGCATAGCGACAATTACACACAAATTTATTGAAGAATTAAAAACTGTAAACTCTACTGCAAAAATCGCTGCTACTCGAAAAACTGTGCCAGGGTTATTATATTTTGACAAAAAAGCTGTTGCTATCGGTGGTGGTGATCCTCATAGGCTACATTTGGATGACATGATTTTAATTAAAGACAATCATATCGCAGTAATTGGTGATCCAGTGAAAGCAGTAAAATTAGCAAAAGCAAACGCGACATTTAGTAAGAAAATTGAGGTGGAAATAACAAAAATAACAGATATTCTCCGAGTTGCCAAAGCTGGAGCAGACATAATTATGCTAGATAATTTCACGCCAGAAGAAGTCAATAATGCAGTTAAAGCACTTAAAAACGTGAAGCTACCCCAAAAAGTTTTGTTGGAAGTAAGTGGTGGAATTAACAGTGAGACATTGTTGGATTACGCTAAAACTAAAATTGACATAATAAGTATTGGAGCATTAACACACAGCGTAAAAACTTTAGACATAAGTTTAGAAATAACTAAAAAATAAACTATTACAGACATTATAGAAACGTCAAATACATGAAAAATGAATAACACGAATTAAACAAACAACAAAAACCCCACAACAATCAACAACACAACCACACTTTATACACTCAAATACTTGATCTTTCACATGACAAACAAAACAACCACACAACATATCACAAATATTTGCAACATAAACTTTCACAACAACCAAAATCACCATTCATCAACCGCAATATACCTTTACACCCCTTTCACCTTTCCCCATCAAAACCACAATTTTTGTTTACACACAATGATTTTGCACTTTAAAAATCCAACAAATAATAGCTCGACTCAAGTGTACATCCTTTGTCAACACACACTTTCTGAACCATTTTGTCCATTGCTTTTTTCCAAACACCATTTTTAACGGCTCTTCTGTAAATCAATCAAACCGTGGCGTAATTTGAAAACTCATTTGGTAATAGTCTCTATAGATATTTTGCTTTGTTATGGTATAAGCGGTATTTGCAAGTTTTTTTGTTGTGTGTTTGTGTGTGATTGTTTTTGTTTGTTCTGAAAAATTTTGAGTTCTCGTTGCGCATTTGTTAGATCTATGGAGTATTCCATTTCTACTATTTCACAAGTTGTTGTATTGTGTTTTATGGGTTTTATGGGGTTTGTAATGCAAAAGTTAATTTATTGAACACATGTTCTCATCGCGGTGTTGACCATTCAGGATATTCTTTAAATGCTTCGATGGATCCAAAGTTAACTCTTCAAACATAACCCATTAAATCTGTCACATTTTAACACAAATTATCCACCACTTCATTGGATAAAAGTGGGAAACACAACATACTTGCCCCCAAATTTTAACCCTTTTTATGGAAAAAGATGTATAGATACATCTCAAACATCCACAACTATCCAACACTTCTTTTCAGCTATGCCCTTATCACAAGATACAGCATCATTACCCGTAATTTTTAATATTCCATATTCATCCTGAGGAGTTAAACCATCTGCGACCGGTCTACAACGACATGGAAGAGATTCAAATAAATTATTCAACGCGCCACTTCCCAATCCAGTATATGCACAATTTATTTCTTTTATCGACCCATTGTTACATACAATTAACTCTGTCAACACATTATTAGGACACAAGAGTTTTTCTAGTACAGTATTTTTGCTAACATCTAACACGCCTAACCGATTGCCATAACACCAAAGTGTTTGTAGTGCAGTATTTTTGCTAACATCTAACTCCGTTAACACATTCCAATAACACAAAAGTGTTTGTAGTGCAGTATTTTTGCTAACATCTAACTCCGTTAGCCTATTATTAAAACATTTGAGTTCTTTTAACGCATTATTTTTGCTAACATCTAACTCCGTTAAATCAAGACTATAACACCAAAGTGTTTGTAGTGCAGTATTTTTGCTAACATCTAACTCCGTTAACACACCACTATTAAAACACTTGAGTTCTTTTAGTGCAGTATTATTACTGACATCTAAACGGGTTAACGGATAACCGGGACAAAACAGGTATTCTAATACAGTATTCTCACTCAGATCTAGAGGTACCCCAGAGCACCACAATGACCTTAATTTTTTAAGGCTGCTTACATCTAGTGACGTTAACAAATTAGCGTGACATTGAAGATAGTCTATTTCAGTATTATTACTTACATCCAAACTCGTTAAATTGTTATGATTACAAGTTAAATTTTTTAGGTTCGTAAGTTTACTTACATCAAGACTTGTTATTGTGTTACAATAGCAAATTAGCTCACGTAATTTTGTAGATTCACGTACATCCAAACTTGGTAACTTATTATTACAACAATTAAGCACCTCCAATGAGACGATATTACTAACATCTAAACTGCCCAATAAAGGATTATTATGACAATATATACGACTAAATGAGTTATTTGCACAATTTAAAACTCTCAAATTTTCAAAATCACATATAAGTAGATCACTTATTTTCACGTTGTTACCATAAAAATAAAGCTGCTCTAGTACAGGGTTTTCCTGATTATTTAAATTCCCTGCCAACAATGATTCGTTATGGGCATAATTCAAAAATTTTAATTTTGTAAGTCCCTTCACATCTAGACTTTTTAATTTATTACCTCCACAATGAAGCGTTTCTAGTTCAATATTTCCGCTAAAGTCCAATCTCGTCAGCTGATTATTATAACAATACAAAAGTGTTAGTAAATTATTTTCGCAAGATAAAGTGTGCAAGTTTGCAAATCCACACACAACCAAATGCGTTAACCTATTACCACCACAAGAGAGAATCTCTAACGCTAAATTGTTACTTACATCTAAAAAGGATATCAGATTATGCCCACAATCCAGTGTTACTAATTTTGTGAGACTACTAATATCCAATGTAGCTATCTGATTTTTAATACACTCAAGTGCCCTTAGATTAACATTGTGATTTATCATTAAACTTGTTAACTGGTTGTTATTGCACAAAAGTTCTTCCAAATTAATATTTTTACTTACATCCAAACGCTTTAATTCATTATCACCACACTTCAACGAAGTGATTGTGCCACCTATTATCGTAATTGTGTGTTCTCCAGAACAATCATAGTGATGAATACACATGCATTCTGGAGCCCTATAGATGTTATTTGTTCCATCACCCCAATTAACTAAAACATAACCAGACCCACCCAAAACAAAACTAACATTATCTCCTGCCGTAACTAAAATCATTTTATTGGGTTTATAATCTACTATCCAACCTTTCTCTATAGCAACATTGACATTACAACTTTCCACACCAAGATTACCCTCAATAAACAATTCGCCATGCATCTTTAAATTCGAAGAAAATTTGGGAAGCGAATTAAACAAACTATCCAAAGCCTTACTCGATAGTTGATTATTTCTACAATCCACCACAACAACTCTACCAATAAGCATATCCTCAATTACTGCTGGCGTTCTTTGTAGTTCAACCATTTCTGCATTAAAAGACTGTAGTAACTTGTTATCACTACAAAATTCCAGACCAATTAATCCATTACCGCTACAACGTATACATGTAAAAACGAATCGATTTTTGTTAACATTAAATATTTTAATAGTTTGACCAAGGTGATCAAATTTGTGAATTTTATAATCATGTGCGCATTTTGTTGGAAGCACATAGGCATCACATGTACTATCGCCCCAGTCAACTAAAATAGAACCAGAACCTTCCAAACCAAAATTAACATGACTCTCTGTTGTAACTAAAGTCATAAACTTTGTAGTTTTGCAGATTACTATCCATCCTTTTTCTGTAGCAATCTCAACATTACAGTCCCCGTTCACACCAGGATTATCATCAATAAATATTTTACCCGAAGAAACTTTGGGAAGCGAATCAAACAATTTGCTTAACGCTTTATCAGATAATTGATTATTCGTACAATTTAAACTCTGTAGCTTTTCAAAGCCATCAGCATACAAATTTGTCAAGTTATTACGACTACAAGAGAGTGTTTCAAGAGTGGTACTTTTACCTGTTAAATCTGTTAATTCATTATCATCACAAAACAGGCCTGTAATGTTGTCGCCAATTATCACAATTTTATGTGTCACAGGTTTAATTGGGAGAGTGTCAACTTTGTGAGAATCAATTGGAAAAAGAACATTATTGTTGTAATTATGGGAACATGTTTCTGGAACTTTGTATGTGTTGTTTGTTCCGTCACCCCAGTTAATTTCAACTTTTTCTGATCCGGTCAGGTTAATATTTATAATTGATTTTGTTGTTATTAATTCTATACGTGTTGACATAATAATGCACCCAGATATATTGTATAAAATCACATAAATGCTTAATTAATGTTTTTATAACAACTTGATTTTACATGCGCTTTTTTTCATTTTTTGTACTATAAACCCCAATGTCATCAGACTATCGTTAATCAAAAAACTAAATTACACAAGCACACAACACAAAAACCCAACAAACAAAAAAACACAAACAAAAAAACACAAACAACTAATACAAAGACTCTACACCAACACTCCCAAACACAAACCCCCAAACCACACAATCAGCATAATAAATGAAAAAGAATTCAATTTATACCAAAAACTTGTCAAAGACAAAACAAAAGAAATAACCACCATACCAAGTCTAATTAACCATACTTCCCACTATTTTTTCTAACCACAACACACAAAACCTGACACAGGACTTCAAAACAGAACCCATTACATATAAAAACGACAAATAAAACAACGTAATTAGAAACTATATAATTCTAACTACAATACATTACACATTATTTTTATTATAAATGAAAAGATATTAAAATCTGAATTTTGCAGTTTTTTAGCGTACACAAAACAACCAACGAAACATCTCAAAATTTTGAAAAAACAACAACACACTCCACACACAAAAACACAAAAACAAACATTCACAACCAAACACACAAACGCACACGCTATAAATAACGTACACAAAAAAAGAAAAACACAACAAACCACATTAAAACCCTCCCAAACACTAACAAAGGTGACAAACGAACTTTGCAATGTTTTTCCAATGACAAAATTCACCACTTGGTCTATACAAATGCTCTCAAATTACTCACTTACATAATTGGAAAAAATTTACAATTTATCAAAACCTCAAAAACACCATCAGTAAACATGCACAATTTACTACCTTCAAAAAAATACCACATAGTGTTAAATCCTGAGCAAAGAGATTTTGAAGAATACACCATATATCCCCAAACACCCACATTTATTTTAGAACGCAAAGAAAACTATGGACTAACACAACTCAACAACTACCTAATACCCACACCTGAGAGGCTTTGGGTAGATCTCTACTACTTCTCTACTAGGAAAGGGTTGACTTTTGACTCTTTTGAGTTGGGCTCCATTTTTGCAGCTATGGCTAAGAGGGGAGATGTAAACTTTGATAGATTGTTAAGGTACTCTACTAGACGTGGCATCTTTAGAGAGATTCTCCTCTTCCTCTACGAATTAGCAAAACAAGACTTAAAATTTAACCGAAATGTTGCTATGGATGTTTTGTTTGGTCGGCGGGATGTCTTTAAAGCAATTGATGCTATGGTTGAGGGGGCAAAAAATCGTGATTAACCAAACTATGCTCGCCAAAAAGATTTAAAACATCGCAAAAATGCCAAGTTATTGACAAGTTTTTTATTTTAAACCGTAACTTTTTCTGTGTAGGCTGAACGTACTTGGTAGACAAAAAGAAAGACACAACGGAGTTGGACGTTTTTATAAATATTATTGATAAAGCCTACCAAGGCTCTAGTTTTCAGTATGGTAAAGAAACCTTTAGATTAGCTCCCACATTGGTACGGCCTGCGGATTTTCACAGAAAACCCTGCAATGCCAAGACCTCTTATGAGCATCTTTTAAACGCTTTAGATCCTGCCTTTAAAACTCTTGCAACTAGCGAAGTTTATCGAGCAGATACTGGTTGGATAGCTAAAGGTGTTAATGGCTATAAAGGCTATAAAATTAGACAAATAACAGTTGGTGAAGAGGCTTTTCTTTTACCAAATATTTCTAAGCAACCAACCGTGGGAATTGATACAAGCGGATACCATAGTAACACTGATACTATTATAATTATTTGCTCTATACCCGATCCCGATGGAGCATACCTTTGGCTAGAAAAACACCTAAAACTCCCAAAGGATTTACAGAACAACGAGTTCCACTGGTCTAAACTAAAGCATAAATATAAGCGTGTTTTGTTGGACAACTTTGAGCTTGTCTTAGCAGTTTGCTGTGATTGCTTACTTGCGATAAAGTCAAATATTTTATTTGCACATAAAGGAAAAATGGGGGATGTTTTTGCCAATCTTGTTGAAGGCTGTTTTTCGGGGTTTGAAAATGTTCCAAATCAGGCCGAATTTAGGGCAAATTTAAAACAACGGTTTTTTAGAGCTGTAAATAGAGTTGAGGTTCATTGCGATGATGATTTTACGCCGTTGGCTCCTGATAAGGTCGTGCGGTTGTTGGTTCAAACTTTAGCTAAACATGGTTCTGATTATTTTGAAAGTTATACACCGTTATTTGCAACTTTATATTCTCATGAATCTAAATCCATTCAAATAGCTGATATTATTGCAGGTATGATAAAAACTGTTCTTGAAAGTAAAGAAACAACCCTATTGAATCCATTGCCTTTTGATGCGCGTAAGCTATATAGGCAGTCTAAACAGTTACCAAAAGCGTATTTTTGGGTTGTTGGAGAATATTTGTAGGTGCCGTGAGCCGTTATAACGCGGACGTTGCCTCCTCTGGAGGCCCCGTGCCCCGCTGGGCCCACGGACTTTTGTACCATACAATTGTATTTATTGTTTTTGAGGCTTATAAACTGTATCTGGAGAAATTCTACAGATGAATATTTGTAGGTGCCGTGAGCCGTTATAACACAGACGTTGCCTCCTCTGGAGGCCCCGCAACCCGCTGGGGTCACGAACTTTTGTACCATACAACTATGGTTTATGGTCTTTGGAACTTTTAAAGTATTTCTGGAGAAAACTTACAGATATTAGCTGTTTCCCGTTATGATTAAAAAGATGTTTACTACCTGAATTTTGCAGTTTTTTAGCGTACACAAAACAACCAACAAAACATCCTAAAAAATTTTGAAAAAACAACAACACACTCCACACACAAAACAAAAAAACAAACAGTCACAAACAACCACACAAACATATACGCTATAAATAGCATACACAAAAAGAAGAAAAAACACAACAAACAACAAACAAAACACAACAAACACACCAAAGAAAAGAAAAAAATACACACAAAAAACCAAAAAACACCACAAAACACATCCACAAACACACCAACACTACAAAAAACACAAACAACCAAACCAAACACAAAAACCGCCAAAACAACAAACAAATCCATAAAGTGAACTTTCATTCAAGTTGTTATTTGATGTTGAGGAGGATGTTGTGAGTTGTCTTAGAGATTTGGTTTCTCTTGTTTG
>WRNB01000016.1 GCA_009776805.1 Candidatus Bathycorpusculum grumuli
CATTTACAAACACGACAAACACTACAAAAAATACAAACAACCAAACCAAACACAAAATACACCCAAACAACAAACAATTCCATAGAGTGAACTTTCATTCATGTTGTTATTTGGTGTTGGGAGGATGTTGTGAGTTGTCTTAGAGATTTGGTTTTTCCTGTTTGTGTACGCTAAAAATTTGCAAAATTCAGGGTTTAAAAGAATTTCACCTGATTGACAAGAATGATAAGGCAGAAATGGCTCGCAGAGTTAACATGGTGAAAATAAACTCCTATGGAGCATATTGGTTTGTACGTGAGCAACCTGTACAAATTACAGGACAAGTGAATGATGCCAACTTGTATCTTAACGAGAAAATTGCGGTAGTTTCAATCATTTCAACGCTAGTTGGTGATGAGGTTAACGCAGAAAATGAGCAATGTTTACTCAATTTTGCCGAACATTTATTATACCACCTTAAATACAGAAGTTTCGATGCTCAAACTATTGAATTAATGATAGAGGGCTTTGTTTTTGGACAGAAATTTCAAGATATGAATAAACTCTAAGAAGCAATGCTCTTTTATGTGTTTGCAAAAGTGGTTATTCAAACCAGTTAAAATCTGATGAAACCCAATAATTTTCTATGGATCTATAACTCTACAACGAATGCAAATGTTACGTTGACAGGTGGCTGGGAAGTTTTTCTTTTTCAGTTTTTAATCCCTCTTCATCCCATTCAATAGTAGATTCAGCCATTTCAGTCCAACATTGACGACATGGCGGCAATTTTTCTTGTCCAATCTGTATGTACACAACTATTTCCTCTTGGCGACAGTTTGGGTAGGGGATTTTTGCATTGTTCAATCAAAGGGGTTACTTCAAACTGGTGTTTTGGCTTTTTTAAAACTGAAAACATGACTTTGCAGAACTAAGGTTCATAATGTGAGTAATCAAAATGCAAACTCAAAAGTAACTAAAAATAGACTTCATGTGTTAGGTATTGATGCTGAAATAGATCCTGCAATAGGTAAAAAGTTGAAGGTGGTATCTATGGTTCGGATCGTATTCATTCTCGGGTTATGGGGTTTCCCGGATGTGGCAAAACACGATTTTTACTCTCCATGATAAAACAACACATTGACCACAACGAAGGATTCATGGTAATCGACTCCCACAACGACCTGGCAAATCTTGTTTTATCGCATATTCCGCCTGAGAAATGGGATTGCGCCATCTACATTAATCCTTAGTCGGCTTTTGAGGACAAATACGACCACCAAGTACTCCAAATCAATTTCTCAGAATCCAAAGACCCCTACGAACTAGACGTAGTCGCAAGAATGTTCATGGTCACCCTAGAAAAAGGCAATCACATGTTCAACGTCTGCTCGGGTCATAGCACTAAGATCAACAGGACCCATTATGCGAAGTAAGATGGGTAGATGGGCAGCGTATTTGGATACTCGACCTACGAAGAGCCCAAGGGCACTAAGATGGTCTAAAAATTGCAGGCTTTTTTCTCCGTCGGGAAGTAATTTTATGTTGTAGCGCGATCTGTTGAGACGCTGTTGATAATCATGGACTGGAAGCTCAGGAGTTGTTGTCATGTTTATTTTGTTTTTTGAGGCTTTTAAAACCGAAACTTGAGGGAGCGCATCAGATACAAACAACTGGTGCGGAGGGTGGGATTTGAACCCACGAACCTCTGCAGGATAGGAGCCTCAGTCCTACGCCTTTGGCCATGCTGGGCGACCTCCGCGAATAACATGTCGCTGTTTTTGGGTTATGTTCTGATATAAATATAATTGTTGCATTTAAAGGCTTTACTTGTAATGAGAAAATTTACGTTTTTATTATTTTAGACATGTTGGTTTTTTAGTATCTTATGAGAGGATGTTGGAACAAAAGTTTTCGATTTCACCACAACAATTGCATGAAACAAAATTTGTAATGTTTATTACATAATTTTAACATACTTATAAAAAATATGTTGTTTTAAGACAAAAATTGTTAGTGCTTAACGGGTAATTTTGGGCACATATTTAGTTTGCAGATTTTGTATGTGTTTAGTTCTTAGTAAAAAAAGAACTGTTCCTTACTCGTTTTAATTGTAATTAAAATTTTTATGTTATTTTTAATCAGTAAATATGACATTATATACATGTTTATGTATGTATGTATGTATGTTCATGCGAGTTAAACATATATATTTTATATGTTGAGTTGTTGGATTTGATGATTATGATAGAGTTTATTTTGTTTAAACGTTTTTATCCATGTAGTTTTTAATTTTAATTTATACGTTTAATTATTTTTCAGACAGTCTGGTGGGTGTGTGTTGTTGTCTGTTGTGAAATTGTTATTCGTCAAAACTCTAACCGGTTTAGCCAAAACCACAGTGAACAAAAATTCTACACGTTATGCAAAGAATTTCACTTGTAAGCTACTAAAACCTGCTGAGTAAGATCGTTTTTGTAATAAATATGATCAATAACATTTGAGTTATTAGTTAAAAATTGTCAATAATAAATATAAAAAATACAAGTAAATACCAAAACAGAAACGTGAAATGTTGTTAAAAACAAGTTTTTACTATAGAATCATTTAAAGACTCTTTTACCATTTTGCGAACCTCAAAGAGGCAAACAGTTTAAGAGGGAAAAAATGGTGCAAACAAACATTGAAGTAATAGATTTTTGTTATGAGAATTCACTTATTACTGTTGTTGCTAACCGAAATTTTGCTGAAATGAAACTAGCTGGACTAAATGTTGGTCCATTTGATGAGGGTAATGATTATCAAGTTTATTATTGGATAGCTAAAGAATTACAAGCCGCAGGTATTGTGCATTTAAGAGAAGAAGATAGTTTAGACAGCGGTAAACTGTACAAGGCACAGTGGAAAGAGGGTATACAAACTCCAGGCATGATCTCAGAGTTGTCACAAAATTTTTATCCAAAACTACGTAGGTATCTAACATTTGCTGAAGCAGAAGCAGTACAACCAGAAAAAATTCAAGAATATCATAAAGTTAAAGCATTAGCAAAAGACATTACTAATTCACGTCTTAAAAAAATTATAGCTTTATCATCAGCTTCTGCACAAAGTGAACAAATATTAAAAAAATTGACTGCTGAGGAAAAAATTCTTTATGAACAACTTGGTGAAATAATTTCTACTTGGAAAAATCAAATCCTTCAAAAACAAGAAAAATAATAGGTAATCATAATGGCTAAAGAGATAGAACAAGACCCACAAGAACGTTTCTTAGAATTTTTCAAAAAAGAAGAATACAGAACAAAACTTGGACAAATAGCCATTACAGGAAAAACTAGTGTTACAATTAATTTTGATGAACTTAATAGTTTTGATCAATCTCTAGCTAAGAATTTGCTTAATAAACCTGAAGAATTTTTAGAACATGCAAGTAAAGCTGCATATGAACAATTAAGAATTGAAGACGAAGAGTATGCTGGAAAAATAGAAAAAATCATTATACGCATTGTTGCTAAACTTTTAGAGAAAGAAGCACTGCGTAGAATTGGTTCTAAAAACATGGGTAAACTAATTCTTGTTGAAGGCATAGTTGTCCGTGCTACACCAGTTCGCCCAATGGTTCTAAATGCAGTATACAAATGCAAACGTTGTGGAGCAAAAAATACTGTGGAACAAACAGGACAATTTCTTAAAGCCCCAATAGTTTGTATGGAGTCAGCCTGTGGCAAAGACGGCCCGTTTGATTTTGTTCAAGAAGAATCCACATTCATAGATTCACAAGATCTAAGATTACAAGAAAAACCAGAAGACCTACCACCAGGACAATTACCCAGAGTTTTAGCAGTAAAACTAGTTGGTGATGAAATTGTAGATCAAGCACGTCCTGGAGACCATGTCGCCATAGTCGGCATAGTCCGCGCCCACGCACCATCATTAGTTGGTATGGGAAAACTACGCACATTCATCCTTCAACTAGAAGCCAATTCTGTTGAACTTTTAGGTAAAGAACCCGAAACTTCACCACCCACACCTGATGAAGAAGCAAAAATATTAGAACTCTCGCGAGACCCTTATGTTCACAAAAAAATTATGAGCAGTATCGCCCCATCTATCTTCGGCAACGAGCACCTAAAAGAGGCTGTTATGTACCTACTATTTGGAGGCGTTTCAAGAAATCTTCCAGACATGACTGTAAGAGGCGAAATGAACGCGTTAATAATCGGTGACCCAGGTACTGCTAAATCACAAATGCTTCAATACGTCTCACGCATAGCACCAAGAGGTCTATACACTTCAGGCAGAGGCACCACTGCAGCCGGTTTAACTGCAGCCGTTGTTCGCGAAAAAGGCGGTTCAATGTCACTTGAAGCAGGAGCACTAGTTCTAGCAGATAAAGGTATAGCGTGCATCGACGAAATGGACAAAATGCGCCCCGAAGATCGAGTAGCTATACATGAAGCAATGGAACAACACACAGTATCAGTAGCCAAAGGAGGTATCGTTGCAACCCTTAACGCACGAACATCCGTTTTAGCAGCAGCAAACCCATCTTTAGGCAGATATGAAGCAAACCGTTCAGTAGCAGATAACATTTCTCTACCAGTCACCATACTTTCACGTTTTGACTTGATCTTTGTTCTGCGCGATGTACCCAACAAAGAAGCAGACAGCAAAATGTCAGAACACATATTAGAAATCCACAGACGCGGCATAAGTCCTGTTGAAGCACAAGTTGACACAGAACTTTTACGCAAATATGTCAGTTACGCTAAAAGTATACACCCAGCACTAAATCCTGAAGCATTACGTAGACTAAAAGAGTTCTATTTAGCTATGCGTAGTGCAAGCGAAACAGAAGGTTCACCTGTAGCAATCACTACTCGTCAACTTGAATCATTGGTCAGATGCGCTGAAGCTCGTGCACGTGTAGCATTACGCAAAGAAGTAACAGCAGAAGATTCAGAGGCAGCAATAGCAATCATGAAAAAATCATTAGAAGATGTAGGAATCGATTTAACCAATTTCAAAGTTGATATCGACATTATCATGACAGGAAAACCAAAAAGTGCCAGAGATCGCTATCATATAATACTATCAGTTCTTAGAGATATGGAAAAAGAAACAGGTATAGTAGATAGAGACAAATTTGTCACTGAACTAGAAAATAATCAGAAAATTCCAAGAGGCGAAATTGAACGTATGATAAGTCAACTACTCCGAGAAGGCACTATATATGAACCACGAGAAGGATATCTAAAGAAGACTTAAAAAAAGTTTAACCAAAAATGGTCGCTATCAAAAAAACAGAGTAAAACACGAGATTTACTAATTAAACACTTTATCAAATTTTATTTTTCATCAATAAACATAGTTTACAAGTGATAAATGTTTAAAAATATTTTGAGAATAATAAGAGGTTAAGATATGTATGTTGTTTTCTTTTCATCTTCCTTTCTTATTTCTTCTGCTTGCAGAGCCCGTTTTTCTTCAAATGTTTGCAAATGAGCAACCATTTTTTCTGCCCGAGCAATTTCCTCGTCTAATTTGGTTAAATCAACATCAAATTTGAAAGTGCTTTTCAAAATTTCAAGTACACTTTTTGCTGCAAGTGGGTCAGGAATATAACCACGTGTCTCACCAAGAAGACATAAAGCATCAATCTTTTTAAATTTGGACAAACCTAAAATTAATCCTGCAGTTCCAACAATTGGACTACCTGAAAGACTCAATATGGCACCTGCTGTGACTGATCTGTTAATTGTGTCAGGGTTAGTAGCGGCAATAAAAACTTTTGGTTTGTCTTTAGTTTCCACACGATAACCACCAATGGTTACAATAGTGTGTACATGGCTTTTTTCTGCATAATCTAACAGACAATCAGCAATTTCATATTGACCTTCAATAGTCTGGGATTGACTATCACCAGTGAACAGAATAAGATCATTTGCGTCTTCTTTAGGATTTTTCCAGTAATAAAATGTGCCACGTAATAAACGTACATTACCTTTTTTATTAACTAGTACAAAATATGGAAAATGCGGTGAGTATAGGTAAGCAATTTTTTGGGCTTTCAGTTGTTTAATTAAATAACGCATAGCGATTTTTCCAACTAAACCTAAGCCTGGAAGACCTTCAATTAAAACTGGATTGTTAGGTTGAATTTGTTGTAGTTCTTTAATGTATGTTTCTTTCATTATTCGCTACCTCTTTTCATCACTAAACGATATTTTAAATATTTATCATCAGGTGAAAACTTTGCTGGGTGAGGAATTTTTAATGTACCACTACAACAGGGACATACATCCTTGTGTAATGTATAATGTTTACAAGTAACGCATTTTCTTAGTTGCCAAACCAAACTATTTTTCCCTTCTAAAAGTGCCTTGCCCGCCTGCTTTGGTAATGCTCGCCACGACACTTTGAGCAGCTTTCTGGAAAACTTCTTCTGCTTTCTTATAATTCTCTGCTCTAGCTTCAATACTATATTTTGGTGCTGCAATGACATAAAATTTTACGTCAGCTACGCGAAGTTTTTCTACTTTTGCTGCGGCAAAAGCTTCTTTGATTATTTTTACACCATTTGGTTTCATACACCTAATTTCAAGAACTCCTTTAACCTTGACCATTTTTACGTGTATGCGTTCTTCACCAATTTCAGCAAATGCGGCTGCAATGTTTTCTGGAACTCCAAGTTTTGTTAATACATCGAGTCCTTCTTTTACTGTTTTTTCAAACCCTTCATATATACCAAATTTTTCATCGATTTTTTCACCAGCTTGTTGGTAAAGTTCATCGACAGTTAAACCGACTTTTGCTGCGACTTCACGGAATAAGGCTTCACCTTTACGTTCCTTTTTCCATGACATAACTTTTTCGATTCGTTCACGTTTAGTAACTCGACGTAGAGAAAGATCAATATGACCTTTTTCAGAATCTACACGTAAAACTTTTAAGACAACTTTTTGTCCTTCACGCACAAAATCACGGATATTACGAATCCATGAAGAAGAGATTTCAGAAACATGGAGTAATCCACGTTTATCAAATTCGTCAAGTTTTGCGTAAGCACCATAATCAGTTACAGACTCGATAGTAACAATTACTAAATCACCATTCTCTGGCCATATAGGCTTACGCTCCACCATTTTGACAATATCTCCTTGCTTGTTTACTCTAATGCTGAGAGAATCTCACCATTAATTTTGGCTTTTCCACCAGCAGAAGTAGCTAAAGTTTCGCTGCATACGTTGCATACAACTTTGTTTGTTGCATGACTAAATACTAATTGTTCATTACCACATTTCAAGCATTTAACACGTAAAAAAGTGCTACTTGGTTTGGGGATAAGTTTATTCCATTCTGACATAACATTTTAACTCCATTATAAATTTAAACTAACGCTAATTTTCTTAGTCTTATTCCATCCTTATGACGCATATAACCACATTTTTTACATTTCAAACGTAGTGTTTGTTTTTTTGTTGTTTTAGCAAATTCATGTTGAAGGGCATATTTTTGTCCACCATAACCTCTTTTTTCTCGAGCGTGGGCACGTTCTCCAACAGCTAGAGCTCTACGTTTTCCAGCCTTATATAGAGTTACAGCGTGAGCTTCATGGTCTTTACATTTTGGACAGTAAGTCTTGACTTCTTTAGGAACGTTCACTTTGTTCACTACCAGCTTTAACTTTCCATAAAAGTAACGCACCCATTCTTATACCTTTTCGCTTTTAAATTTAAAACAACGAACAACCAAACAAAAAATTATCCATAAAATAAGCAAAAAAAGCCAGTTAGAGCCCAATTTTACACCTTTAACCTGTTTTCACCAAAAACACAAACATTTACAGCAACACCATTATCTATACATGTTATTAAACACAAAACACGACAACAAAAAGTAGTAGACGATTAAGTTACGTCAACTATTACAGCTAAATTCTGTTTAACAAAGATTTTAGCGTTTTGAACGGGTAATGATGCAAGATCTTCAACAATAAATGGACCGTAAGGTTTCATGTCAGCACCAACTATTTGTGGAATGTCTTTGGAAAAACGTAATGTAATTCGTTTGCGCGGTTCTTGCCTTGATTTTGAGGTTTGTTCCTGAAGTAAACTTTTAGCAAATTTTTGATAAGCCTCAGTAAATGGAACAAAACTTTCGAAGATTTGAATTTCCTCAAGAGCTAACACATCAATAGAGAGTTTTTGAGTTTTTGTAGTTAACTTAACAAGTTTTTTATATCTTGCCCACAATAATTCTCCGAGCATACGTTTAACATTAACAGCTTCTTTCTCAAGTAAAACAATTTTAAGAGTTTTATTATCTGTTAAATTGTTTTCTTCATTTATTTTTCGCAGATACCGAGTAACACGTTCGTAAAAATCACGAGATAAAATACTAAGAGTAGACTCTGTTACTTCGTATTGCCATACTTGATATAGTTCATCATACATTATGTTGACACCTCAGCTCTGTCTTTTAGGATAAGCATAATCGCCGCAGCAGTAGGCAACACAACCTTAACATTCTTATATGGACCCCATGTTGCACCACCCATCCTAAACTTAGGCGCGTCAGAGACCAACACTTTAGCAGTACCCTTTTTAAAAGCTACCGCTTGAGTAAATGGATCAAAAGCATCAAGTTGATGTGCTGCGAACTCTGTTTTAAGTAACCCTGTTTTGCCATGCAAAGTACCATTCATCCTAATTAACCGATGTACATCTGTAGTTACAACCGTATCAATGTTTGCTGACTCCAAAATTTTAACTTGTTCAACCAATTTAAGCCAAGTTGCCATACTAACACCAGAAACAGTATCCCATCGATTTTCCTCGATAGCACGCTTAAGTATAACATCTTTATTTTTAAACAAATTATTATTTTTTAAACCTAAACTTTTCAATTCATCACTAGTTGCAGATGAAAGAAGTTTTGCCATACCAATTTTTAAACGACGATCCCAGCCATAATCACCAAGTTTAAAGTTTTTTGCAGTAACACCACGTTTTTTACTTTTAGCAAATTTTTCTTTTGTATCTCTATCAAGTACAGATAAACCTAAACCCGTTATGTAGTCAACAATTTCTTTTCTTGATAAAGCATCAAGCGAACGTACTGCTTCATTTTCCACATGTACATGATAACCACGATGTCCAGAAAAAAAAACATGTAATTCATTAGTAGCAAACCCAAAATCTTTTGTTAACATATCAATTAGTTTTGCAGTTTCTACACGTGTTGATTCAATACACAAATCACAAGGCCAAGTTTTAACAGAAAATTTATCACTGCTACAAACTGGACATTCTTCAGGAGTTATACCTTTCCCGCTGAATTTACATTTTTGGCAAATCCATTCATCATGAATTTTACCACACGAAGTAGGAATGTGGTCTGCATCTATATCAAAAACAAGATCCGAACCAATCCAGCCTTTTTTATCCATTTCAAGATCAGGTTTTTCATAGTAAGTACAAGAATGGTAAACATCAGAAGGCACATTTCTGGTTAAAACATTTTGAAATGCTTGAATATTTTCAAAACGTTTATGTCGAACCATGAATCGTTCTTTAAACATTAAGTAAGCAAATTCTCGTTGTTCTAAACTTGATGGTGCAGGAATCACAGTTGAGGGATTGTTATAAAACTCTGAGAATTTAGAGTAGACAAAATCCCTTGAAGACATGTATAACACCTAAATAGAGTATTACCTGCCTCAATTTAACCATTAACTATAGAATAGTTGTATTTTCATATATTTTTAGAAAAAGTATGGTTCAAAAAGTTTTTAACGTTATTTTAAAGTGGGTTAACTGTTTTTGTTATCAGAGTTTTCTTTTGGTGTTTCAGACTGGTTTTGAGATAGTATGTCAGTTTTGTTTTTATAATATTTTAGTGGGTGGTAGATGCGTTTACAGAAGTCATCACGGTTTTTGCAAACGTTGTGGGTTTGAAGGATTGAGCATTGTGGGCAAGTGTATTTTGTGCCTGAACCGCGTTCTCCAGCAATGTGTTCAACTTGATAACGTGTGAGTCGTTCGTTATAGTCAGAAAATGATTTGAAGAGTTCTGTTACCGATTCGGCACTCATACCAATGTTAACTAGAAATGTTGTTAGTGCGAATCGTCCCATGTGTGGGAGGTGATGGTTTTTTGACGCGGCGGCGTAAAGGGTGTTAATGCAGGGTGGAAAAGCTTCTTGAATAATTATTTTGGGAAAGTCTGTTTCGCCTTGTCCAAGGTTTTCTGCAGCAAGTTTTTTTAGTTCTTCTGCTTTCTCAGAGATTTCTGGGGGATATTGATCTAAGGTGATGTTATTTAATCGTTTTTCTATTCGCTGTTTTATCTCTTCTTGGAGAAGACGTTCAACATCATGTTTGTTGAGGTATACATTACCTTCAGAAAGTTTTCGGTTTATTAATTTCCATTTTGCAGCGTGAAAGTGGCTGGCGTTTTGTAAAAAACTGGTAAAGTATAAAGTAAACTCGTATTTACTGTCAGGTGGTGATAAGGTGATTTTCCATCCAAAGTCAAAAGCAATTTTGAGGAGTAAATCTTTTGGTTCTAAACTCATTTCACTTGTTGCTTGTTTTGCTTCGGCTAAAGCGTATCGTTTTTTTATAAGTGAGTTATTAGTTGCAGCAACAAGCATAATTGCGACAGGAAAAGAAAATATTTCTTTTTGCAGGTCTTTTATAACGTGTTTTTCTGTGTTTGATGGTCTAACTGTAAAGTTAGTTATTGCTAAGGTTACACGTTCCATAGCGCGGTCTAAAATTTGATGCATGTCAGGACTGATTAGGTCTTCAATTTGTAAATCTATAGGAGAGAAATATCGTGCAGATTCTTTCAAAAAGGGATATTTAGCTAAATCACTTTTTGTGAAACTTGCAGATACAGTTGACAAATTTCTATCCATCATTAGTCTGTTTCTATTCTTGGTGCCAAGAAGAACGTTAATTTACCTTCTTTATTCTGTTGGAAATCAATGTATACAGGCATATCGCTGGAGAACTCTATTGTTGCAATATCTGAAGTGGCCGCAGCTGCTTTGATAATTTCAGAAAGGTAACTCAAACTAAAAGTTGCTTTAGAGTTTTCTTTAACTTCCAAATCAAGAATAGCATCTCCACCTTTTTGCAACATTATTGTTGCACCCATTAAATCGCCAGTTGCGCTTAGAACCAGTTTTTCAGGATCTGCTTCAATTCGTACGTGGTCACTGACTAATTGAGCATCTTCTATTGCTTGACTTAAACCTGCAGTAGTACTTTTTGCCTTAACATTAAAACTAATTTTGGGAGTGGGAACCTCTTCTTCAGATGCTTCAAGAGTTGGCATTGTAAAAGTTCTGGCGTATTTACCCATAATTCTAATTTGTAATCGTCCAGTTTTATCGTCAAGCGAAAGCTCAACAGACTCATCTCGATTTGCACGTTTAAGAAGTTTGAGGAGTTCACTTATGTTCATACACATTTTTGTGGGTTCAGTACAAATATATTCTTCAAAAACGGTTTTTGGCCATTCAAAATCAATCATTGCTACACGTGATGGGTCCATTGCACGTAATTTTAAACCGTCAGAATCAATTTTAAAGGTTGCTTCATCTATTAATACCGAAATCGTAGAAGCCATATCTTTTAAGAGTTTAGCATCAGATACTTTGAGCTTAAACACAGTTTTCTTCCTCGTCTATGCACATTAGATTCGTTATAAATATGTTTATTGTAGCTCTTATAGATAAACTTTAAGAAACAGTAACTCTAAGAAAAATGGTGTAAATATAAAAATTAATAAAAATGAATGAAAAACAAGTTCATGTTAACTATATTCTCTGTATGTATAATTACATTTTGTGCAACGTAAAAACTGTGTTGAAGACTCATCAGCACCGCGTGTTTGTACTTGCCACACATAAGCAGTATTGTTTCCACATTTTGGACACTCCACTCTAACTGTTGGCAAAGTATTTAGTTTCTGTTCTTCTTTGCTTATTACAGCTACAAATTGTTGGGGATTATGCTGAATAATTCTTGCTGGTTTAGGCTCAATTAATGCGCCAGTTTCAGATTTTTTATATCCGCATTTAGGACAAGCTAGAACCAAAGAAGCCTCTTTACCATTTTTTGTTTTCTTTGGTTCAAGACGACTACCACACTTAGGACAAAATTCCACTACAGGTTCCCTCATCCGTTTTTGATTTTCTTGTCTTTAAAGCTTTTAAACGTTTTTCTAAATTTTCCAGCACAAAGTAGTTTCTGATACAATAAAATACACAATACTAAATTTGCACATATTTAGTTTACGTGGTTATACAAACACAAATACGGTGTATGCATTATGATTAGTTAAGAAAAAGTAACACAAAAACTTATTTTTTTAACGGAAAATGAACTGTTTAAAAACATATTTTTACTAAGCTAACACATGCCTAAATTTCATGAATACCAACTATGTAGAAAAAATAAACAAACCTGACAAGTTAAACACTTCAACCTATCTATTCTACCAAAAACACGCCTATTTAAAATTTTAACATAAAAATAAATTGCAAACAATTCACCATTCAAATGTTAAAAACAATCAATAAACTATTACCAACAAAAATTTTATAATAAAACAAAAAAGCTTAAGAAAAAAAATTAAGCCTTTAATGCTTTTTTAAGCTCTTTACTGAATTCATCATTATCTGCAATCGCCTTTTTTACAGCAGAAAGTAACGTATCCTGAGGATCAAAACTTTCTTTCATCCTAACATAAATGATTGGGTTTGAAGCTAAAGGATGCGGGACATCATAGCCAGCCAAATCAACATTTTTGTCAAGCAAAATTTTTTTCTGAAGCAAATTACAGATACCATGATCTGCCCCTATAATTTCAATTTTTAGTTCGCGTTCATTTTTCTTTAATACATTAATTTCCATTTACTTTTACCTCTTATAATGACTCTGTACCATAATCAATAGTTGTTTTCCGCTTTTCAATACTACCACATTTTGGGCAACGCATTTCATAGCGATCAAGATTCATAACAGTGCTACAACGTGAACAAAATCCATATAGAACACCTAAGTTTTTATCCTGAGTTGCTAAATGAAAAATTTGGTTCTTTTCACTGATAACTTTGGCACGAATGATATCACCTGTTTTACAAACTTCATTCATAGAATTAATATAACGGTCAGAAACATCAGAAATGTGGAGTATACCACCAAAAACGCCACTGATTTTTTTGTTACCAACTCTAAATATTCTCACCAACACGTTATCTGTCTGTGCATTTCCAACTTGACCAATAATTATTGCACCAACTTTTGGCGTTGCAACACCATTCATTATAGGATAAACTGAAACACGCTTATTGAGCAAATCCATTAATGCTTTCCCAACAATCTTTGAGTAGATAACGCTATCTTTAACATATGTTCCTGAATCAGGAATAAATTCTTCGATAACGCCTAAACGTTCGCCGGGTAAAACTATATTACCGTTTTTTTGGTCCAGTGATTTTAGATTCATAGTAGTTTTCTCTCTTTGACTTGTTTTAATAACCGAAGTTATAATCACGTCTACTAAATATCATTATGCTAAAAATCTGCGTATGCAATAAACCTTTTGATTTAGTATAAGAAACAATTTCGTCACAAAAAGAGTCTAACGGTCAATATTGCCCTCTATAACATAGAGGTCAACCACAAAATCATAACGCGCCTTTGTGTGAAAATCAAACATTTTAGGAATAGACATAAGATTCGCATAAACTGCTCGAATTACACCACCATGCTGTTCAATGAATCGTTTTAAAAAAACCGATGGCTGCACCTCAAATAAACCAGACCCAGACGATTTAAGCACATCAATCAAATGTTTATCAAATTTAGGATGATTATGCAGAGAATAAATCATTTTTCCAGACATTATAGCTTTAACCAAAAACGCGCGATCAGCATTACGAGTTTGCACACCAAAAGGCGGATTCTGTAAAACCGTATCAAAACAACCATTAACAACCGCAATATCACCATTAACCCAATTAATATTAGAAGCTAAATCAACGTTTTGCGCATTTGTAATTGCAACCTTCAAAGCTGTCTTGTCAATATCAACACCTAAAACAGTTTCAGCACCAAGAAAAGCAGCACCCAAACCAAGCCGACCAGTACCACAACCCAAATCCAAAATAGATTTACCAACTATATCATTATTTGCGTAAGCCGCTATATAGAGCAATGACGCAGCAACATGTTCAGAAGTTGTATATTGCTCAAAGTTAACTTTGGGCTGAGGATTAACTTCTATATTAGAAAGAAATAATTCAAGATCTATTTTTCGAATAAGCCTTTTTTGAGCATACTCTCCCATGAAGCTTCACCAGATGCAACCATAAACTCGTTAACTGTTAATAGAGGCTTTGAAAATTTTCCTGGCGCATCAAGAGAAATTCTTGGACATGCGGTATTAACGTAAGCATCAATTGTTGGAAAATCAAGAATTGTTTCAGGAGTTACTTCACGAACTGCCAAAAGATAAGCATTTTTATCGTGTTTTTCAATTAACTCTTTAACTTTCAAAGCATCTTCAATTCGCTTTTGTCCAGGCTTTAAACCTATGATTACTCCAATATTTTTAGCCGTCTTTGCCTGTTCAATACAAGCCCAATGTTGTTTTAAAAGTTTTTGAGCTTCTTCACTAAGCGAAAAAGCCCTATTATCATATGGATCAGCAACAATTGTTAGTTTAGAAGTACTCACTGCTATTCCCAACGCATGAAAAAGACCTCCACCAACAAATAGATACGCTTCTACTTCGTCAGCAATTGATTTAACATTACTATAATCACAACCAATAACTTGGCCAGCATGTTCAACACGTCCAGCTTCACCTATTATCACAGTTTTTCCTGAACGTACCAAAAACTCACGTGCTTCATTAAGAAGCTGTAAGTGTTGAACAGAAGTGGCTAAACCAATTTTTGTATAATTATTCAATAATTGTAGTGCTTTCTCCAAAGTTTCATAAATATTTACTAATGCTCTTGCCTCAACATAAATAGTTGGAACAGATTCATGTTTCACAAATTTTGAATGCCCAAAATGGATAACTAAATCTGCACCAAGACTTTCCGCTTCATTAGTAGCGATATCACATGCACCATAACACGGATCCGCTGAAACCAGTGCAAGTACCCCCATTTTTTCTACTATTTTAACCAGTCGAGTTGCTTCAGGTTTTAATCCTTGAGGCATTTGGATTAATACACGTTTAGCATCAAGGTTTTGAATTTCCCGTTTAATCCTTTCTTCTTCAAAGTCAAAATCTTTCATGTTCTTAAACCACTAAACTGTTAATAACGTAACTAAAAAAAATTAAAAGATATAAAGAGAGCTTTTACCATTCCCAATCAGGAACAGGTTTTTTTAATGGTTTACCGGCAGCAATTGCAGCTGCTTCTTCTAAACGTTCAAGAATAATTTTTTGTTCTATAGCGGCAACGTTTCTTCTGGTTACTGCGACTGCATCATTGTTTACTGATATACTATCTATACCAGCACGTACAAGAAATTCGCAGAAATCAGGTAGATTTGATGGCCCTTCGCCACATATACTTACTGTACAACCATTCTCGTGCGCAATCTTGATCAAACGGGCAATAATACGTTTTACGGCAGGGNCACGTTCATCAAAATAACCCATTTGACCAAGACGTTCTGAATCCCGGTCAATCATTAATACACCTTGGGTCATGTCATTGCTACCAATGCTAAAGCCATCAACAAGTTTACTAAACTCATCAGCCATAATTGCAATACTTGGAGTTTCTGCCATGAACCAAATCTTAAAGTCAAGTGAACGTTCAAGACCTTCTTGACGCATGATTTCAAGAACTTTTTTTGCCTCCCAAAGTGTTCTAACCATGGGCAACATAACATAAACGTTTTTAAGACCCCAATCATTACGGCATTTCATTATTGCTTGACATTCAAGACGAAAAGCCTTCTCATACCATTTACTAATGTAGCGGCTACACCCTCTCCAACCTAACATTGGATTTTCTTCAACAATCTCATACTTATCGCCGCCTTTAAGATCACGATATTCATTAGTTTTAAAATCACTAAAACGTACAACCACTATTCTAGGCTGGATTGCACGTGCAACTGTTGCTATACCTTCAGCAAATTTTTCAACAAGCTTCTGTGATTCACCATTATCAACCAAAGACATAGGGTGTTCATTAACGTAGTCTGCAAAAATGAATTCTGCACGCATTAAACCAATACCCTGAAAGGGCAATTCCTTGTATTCCTCAATCATTTCGGGAATAGCTAAATTCATATAAATTTTTGTCGCAGTTACTGGAGCTGGAGCATCAACTGCATGTAATACAGGGTTACCAACTGCGGGATCAAACGCCTGCTTCATTACACCTTCATAAATTATACCATTTCTCGAGTCAACAGTATACTCTTTACCAGATTTCATAACTTGCGTACCAATTTCTGTCCCAACAACACAAGGTATGTTTAATTCTCGACTTACAATCGCTGCGTGAGACGTAATACCACCTTTATTAGTTACAATTGCAGAAGCAAGTTTCATGTATGGAACAAAATCAGGGTTTGTCATGTCAGTAACTAAAACGTCACCTTTTTGCATAATCGATGCAGCTTCATCAGTAGACAGGGCAATTTTTGCCACACCAAAACCATAACCACGTTTACCAGCACTAATACCTTTAACCACAATAGGTAAAGATTCAACTTTTTCGTTAGTTTCAACAGATGATTTTCCCATGTTTTTTGACCACACTGTTTCCGGTCGTGCCTGAACCAAGAAAATATTTTCTGGGTAAGGCAAGTCTTTATCAATAGCCCACTCTATATCCATTGGCTTACTATAATGTTTCTCAATCTTGTGAGCAAAATCTACAAGAGACCTTATTTCTTTATCACTTATACAAGGCATTTGAGATTTCTCACCAACAATTTCTGAAACAATAGTTTTTCCAGTTTTTAAATCCCGAATGTACTCTATTGTTTTCTTTACAATCCGTCGATCTTTAACTTGACCTGTTAACTTGTCAATAATAAAACCATCAGGATTAACAGCACCTGAAACTACAGCTTCACCAAGACCAAAATTGCATTCTATCACAATTTCATTTTTATCTCCAGTCACAGGATTAATTGTAAACATAACACCAGCAGCCTGTGAATTTACCATTTTTTGAACACCTACACTGATAAAAACTTTATCGTGTGCAAAATTTTTCTCGTCACGATAAAAAATGGCTCTTGGTGTAAATAGACTTGACCAGCATTTTACAACCTTATCAAGAAGATCATCTGTACCCTTAACATTAAGATAAGTTTCTTGTTGACCTGCAAAAGATGCATCAGGCAAATCTTCAGCTGTAGCACTTGATCGTACAGCAACAAAAGTGTCCTTAAGGTTGAGACTCTGATTTAATTCTTCGTAAGCCTTCCTAATTGAAACTTCGATATCTTTAGGTATTGGAGTTTTTTCAATTAACTCTCGAATACGTTTTGAAGCTATTTCATACTGTTTAGGATTAGATTTATCAGTAATAGACTCTTTAAGTATGTCATAGATTTTTTTAGAAATTTTGGTTTCACTAATAAATCGTTCATAAGCAAAGGCATTAACAGCAAACCCGTTGGGAACACGTAAACCAGCATGAATCATTTCTCCAAGACTAGCATTCTTGCCACCAACTTTAGGAACATCAGTATACCTTACAGTATTGAACCAAGAAATTAAAGAGTTAGCAAGAGATCTAGGCAACTCATTCAAGTAACCCCTCCCTCTTTTATACCCTTATTTTTTTGTCCGCTCAGCATTGAAACACCAACCAATACTAAATAAAGACAACATCCAAAAACCCACAATTTATCCCTAAATATGACGCTCATAACAGCGTTTCAACCCATATTTAGGGGGGTCTCCAGAGACTGTCTACGTAAAGAAAAAATAAAGTGCGCAAGCTGAATAAATAGGTATTGGTTGTATTGACTTTAGGACAACATTATTTAGTCGTGTCTCACAATCACATATTTTTCCAGTTCATGTTATTTTTACATTAATTATTATGATGTTTAGACTTAAGTATCTTTCTTTCACATTCCATAAACATGCCCATTACAATAACAAGATAAAAAAATATTAGAGCTTAGTACTTATTATTTTTGTGTTCTTAAACCGTACATAAACACTACCCAACAAAAATTTTTTAGACTAGTACTATTTTGTTTAAGTTTTGCCATTGTTATTTTGAGAATTTTTTGTGAAGTTTAACATTTCTATTTCTTGGAAAATATTGGTAACGCTTAATACATTTTTGATTTCTATTTGTGTTTGAACGTGATCATGGATTTCATTTCCATGTTTTCTTGAGCGTTAACATATAATGAACTCAACTCAGTCCAAAAAAAGTTAACCGATTAGAGACAACACCAAATTTTAATGTAATCTTCCTCGGTAATAGTTAGTATGTTAATGAAAAATAGATTGTATGATTAGATTTACCTGTTTTTAAGTATCTTCAGATTTGGTTTCAGCTTGAGTTTTCGCAGCTGATGCAGGAGATTTCGTTACCACCATTTTACAGTGGATTGGAAGTTTTGCGCTACCACGTTTAAGAGCTATTTTCGCGGTCTCGGCTGCACTGGCTTTCACTTTTACAGTAATTAACGGTTGGTCTACTTCTACTTTTGCAGCTGTACCAACAGCTGTACCAAATGATCGTCTCATTCCTTGTTGGAGACGGTCAGCGTGAGCACCAAAAATCATTTTGTTTTCACGTAGAATAATATGAGGATATGGATGAATGAGTAATAGATATTCGTTAACCAGTTTTTCCATTAAAATACGGTTTGTAGCTACGCGTGCAGCTTCAAGTGCACTGTGACGTATTTGAACACGTTTTGTTGATAACAATTGAATTTCGAAGTCAAAATCACCTTTTGTATTACCCATACTGAATTTTACGATTTTTGGAGGAGGAAAACCTCTTGCATAATCTTTTCGTGTGTATGCCCGGTTTTTTACGTGTCTGAAGTTTCTTGCGTGCATTTTACGTCACTTTTTAACTAAAGTTTAATGGAACGTAATGTACGTTTTTCAGTGTATTTAAACGCTTCCTAATAAAAAGTTAAACTTTTCAAAACGTTTGCTATGATATAGTCGTCGCATCACCATTTTTAATCTATAATTTAACGTGTTTAAATAGTTTAATTGGTCTTTTGATTTCTAATGTCGTTACTGTTATTTATTTCAGGAAAAAATTGGCAACTTTCTCTAGCGGAGCTTATAGCTTACCTGCAAACAAGACAAATAAACTTTAAAGTTCAACAATTTAACAAAGTATTTTTCGTTATCCACATTCAACAAATTTTAGACTCAAAAGTTATAGATGAACTTGGAGGAACTATTAAAATTGGGCAAGCTATGACATCACTGCTCAGTCAACAAATAATAGAGGCGTATGTGCAACATAACAAACAAGTTGAAAAACAAGTTATAGAAGTATTAAAGAAAAGCGGAGTAGTTAATCAAATAATTGATTACGCTGGAAAAGGTAAAATTTTTTTTGGTGTAAGTGTTTATTTTGAAGAAGACAAGTTAAAAAATCATGCTGGGAAAATTCAACGGGCATTTGGTAGTGCCGTTAAAGCTGAATTAGCAGTACAGGGTAAAAAAGCTCGTTTTATGGGGTTTGCTGATAAGTCGCAAGGTCAACTTAGTCATGTTGAAGTTTTAAAAAAAGGTCTTGTGGAAAATAAATCAGAAATATTTTTGTGTGTAGGTAAGAAAACCAGTTGGATAGCCACAACTATTGCGGTTCATAATCCTTTTGAGTTTCAAAAAAGGGATGTTTACAAGCCAAGGCAGAGAAAAATTTTTGGTATGCCTCCAAGGTTATCGAAAATTATGATAAATCTTTCAGGTTGTACTGAGGGTAAAACGTTGCTTGACGCTTTTTGTGGTGTAGGAACAGTGCTTCAAGAAGCATTATTGATTAGAGCCAATGTTGTGGGTACAGATATTAATCCGTGGTGTATCAAAGCAGCAGAAGATAATTTAGAGTGGTTAACTCAAGAATATGAACTACGAAATGCTGAGTATCGTGTTGTTCAAAGTGATGTAGAGTTTTTATCTAGAAAAATTGGTATGGAAAATATTGATGTTATTGTTTCAGAGCCTGATTTAGGTCCTGCACTGCGTCAGGTTCCTACGACTCCTTATGCAAAAAAAGTTATTGACAAGTTAACGCCGTTGTTTTTTGGGTTTGTTGAAGAGGCTTATAAGGTGCTTAAACCAGGTGGTAAGCTTGTTGTGGTTACACCGTATATTGTTACGCGTTCAAAACATATAGTTACGATGCCTATCGGGGTAAAAGCTGAAAATATCAAGTTTACACGTGTTAAACCGTTTGGTTTAGAAGTTTTTGATAAAAACATTGAAAATATTGATTTAATGGGTTTAGAGTCATTGGTAGAGGTTGATACTCGGCATTTAATTGGTAGAGAGATTCATGTATTTTGTAAATAACCGTTAATGTTTTAAGTTTGTTTTCAGGTGTTTGTTTATAGTGTAATAGGTAGTGGCAGTATGATTGTTGAAAAAAACGAGGGTCGTCCAGATTGGGATCGTTATTTTCTTGATCTTTGTGAAGCAATTTCTAAACGTGCAACGTGTGATCGTGGAAAATGTGGAGCTGTGATTGTTAAAGATAAACGTATAATGACTACAGGATATGTTGGTGCGCCGGCAAATTTGCCCCATTGTGATGAAGCAGGACATGATATGCGTAAAGTCTTTAACACTGATGGAACAATAACTCAGCACTGTGTGCGTACTTTGCATGCTGAACAAAATGCAATCATTCAAGCAGCACGTTTTGGAATTCCGCTTGAAGGTGCAACATTATATTGCAAAATGACGCCATGTCGAACATGTGCAATGATGATTATTAATGCAGGTATAAAACGGGTAGTATGTGAAAAACGTTATCATTCCGATGTAGATACCATTGGATATTTCAAACAAGCAAACATTGAATTAATAATCATGAATAATGAAGTTGAACAATACAAAAATCAATAATAATCAAAAATTGTTACTGCAACATATGTTTATTGGCGATAACATGCTTCAATTAGATAGATTGTTTCAAAAAATGGCAGATTACTTTCAGCTCTAACTACTGCAGATAAACCGTGCTCATGGAATTTCTGTAACGTTAATTTTAGATTTGTGAGACTAGATTGTAATAAAAATATTCGACCAGATTGTTTTAAGTGTCTTGTTGCTTGTGGGATAAAACAATCAATTACATCACGTCCATCAGGTCCTCCAGCCCATGCGCGACCAATCCACGTTTCAATTTCATGTATTTCAGAAGGCAAGTAAGGTGCATTAAACAATATTAAGTCAAACAAAACATCATTGTTCAAAGCAGTTAATAAGTCACCTCTTAAAAATGACATTTTTTTTTGCATGTTGTTAAGAGTTGCGTTTTGTTTAGCACAATTAATTGCGTATGGATTAATATCAATAGATAAAACATTTTTTGCTTTTTGAGCGGCTATGATTCCAAGAATACCACAACCTGTGCCTAAATCCAATACTTCATCGCATTTGTGCACATCAAGATTTTCTGCGAATAAAAAAGAGTCTTCAGAAGGTTCAAACACGTCTTTAGTTATATCAAATTTTAAGTTTTGAAACCAAACACGTTTAATTGACAAATGCATTAGCTATATCACCAAAATTTTCAGGGGCAAGTTCACGTGGACGTGTTTCTTGATAAGGTAAGGTTTGAAGTATTTTTTGGAAATCTTGTTTACTTATTTTTAACGTGTTTTTAATGAAGGGTTCAAGGGCATTTGAGAGTTTTTTGTTTCGTTCAGTAAATAACCATTTAACCATTTGTTCAAAAAACAGTGAATTCTTTAAAGTAAATGGTGGAGTCGGCCAAGGTTTTAGTCGCAGTATAATTGAATCAACATCAGGTTGTGGATAAAACATGTCTTTAGGTACAAAATCCAAAAGGTCAACCTGAGCTTTTTGATGTACAATAACTGTTAACCAACTATAGTTTTCACTTCCAATTTTTGCGATGACACGGTCAGCAAATTCTTTTTGTACAATTAATATCGCACAATCAATAGTGTGTTTTAGTAAAAAGTTTACAAGTTTTGAGGATAAATAATATGGAGGTGCAGAAATGACCTTGTTAAACTTGGGTAATTTGGCGTTCAATATGTCATCTTCAATAACAATAATATTTTCAAAATTGTTTGTTTGTTGACGCAATACCTGAGTGATTTGTGGATCTTTTTCAACAGCAATAACACTACAACATTTTTCAGCTAAAAAAGTGGTTAAAAACCCAAAACCAGCACCAACATCTAACACAACATCAGAGGAAACAAGTTTAGCATAATTTGCAATTTTAGGATAAAAAGTGGGCTCAATCATAAAATTTTGCCCAAGCAGTTTGTTTGGCGTAATCTGGAACGTTTGCAATAACTGTTTTGTTGCTTCAATGCTCATTTTAGTTACTGTGTCCGAGTGAATAAGCGATATTTGCTGTCGCCTTCAAGCTCTTCCATGATTCGTTTAGTAATCAATTTAGCAGGGCTTGGTAATTCTGTGCGTTTCTGCAGATCGTCAAAGTTTTCAAAAGGTTTACGTGTTCGTTCATTTATAACTTGCCACATATATTTTTTGCCAATTCCTGGAACTAATTCGAGTGCGTGCATACGAGGCGTGACAGCACGTGCAGTATTAAAAAAATTGACAAACCAACTTTCACGTTCAACTACAATTTTGTTTATTACTACTGGAAGCTCTGCTTTAGCTGCCGCTGTAAACTCTTCAGGATTTATTCGTCCAATGATGTAAGTCACTTCTTCACGTGAAGCCTTACCAACATAAACACGGTCACCAGGTTTTAGTATTAACCCTTCTTTTACTAAAGCTTCAAGTGAAGTAAAAAATTCTTCGCCAACACATTGAATAAGAGCTCCCGCTCGATAACCAACTCTTCCAGATGGCCGAACTCCTGGTTTACCATGAGGAAGGAAATCTAACACGTAAGCATACTCTTCGTACCGCTTCTCCATAACAATCACTATACTCTCATATGTAATTGCAGTCAACGCTTAAAATAGTTGCGTGAGAGCACTACTTGAGAATTCTGTTTTCATTAAGAAGCGAAACTATTTTTTCAAGTTTTTGAGCTTCTATAATTTTACGCCCACCAGCAAGAAACACACGTAATTCATCAACAGTTTCAGGCATACAGTTTACAATTTGAACCGTCTCAACTTCATCAAGTTCGTACTCTTTAACAAGTATTGTCAATAACTCTTCAGCCTTTTCAGGGGTAACTTTAGTAAATTTACTAGCATAATCAAGAGTACGACGTTGAAATTGGTCGAGGTTTTCCTCACCAATAGATTCTAACATTTTTTTAACCTGTGGCAGAGTAAGCCGAGCTTCGCTTAATGCATCTTGACTCATGTCTACTCAGTTCCCAGTGTATGGCTCTAAATGTTCACAACGTACAATAATTGTTTTTATTGCCTCACCTTGTGGAACGTTAACAACATATCCACGCCCACGTTTTTCCTGAATAACACCAATTTTTCCATGGAACCGTTTATGAGGCATACTTTTCTGTACACTAGAATTCATTTTTATAATCACTTCTGAACCAAGCTCATATTCATGAAGCAGCTTGCTAATATGTGGTTTCCCACGTTCTCGTTGTGGTTTACGTAACAAACTTCGAGTCCCAGAGTAATATCCTTTTGAACCTCTCAAATCTATTTCACCTTTTAATTATTCATCCAATATAACGTTAAGCACATCAAGCTTAAGCGTCTTTGCCCTGTTTCCAAGTAAACCTGAAACACTTGGAATTGTTCGATTTTCATCGCCAGACACTAACTCTTTTACATAGAGACCGCCTTGACAACGAATTTCTATCAGAGCCATTTTAGGAGACACCTTCTTAACTTTAACCTTGTATATGTACCTTTCCCGAATTAAATCAGCCCTTCTATGCAAAACACGCAAAGGTGTCTGCTGTTTAACAACAATTCCTGTAAGTTTTTCTTCAATTAAGCACAAACAATCATCTGATACATCATTTTCAAACTCAGCAAGCAACCTATACTCCTTTACAGCACCTTCACCCTTCTTAAGCCTACGCACCTTATCTTTAGTTGTAAAATGAAGACCAGAAACCTCAACCTTACCCACAGCACCAACATTAATTGCCTCCTCCACAACTTTCAAATCAATAAACCGTTTTCTAGGTTTAGAAATTTCAACAACAAACGGACGACCCGTTCCAAGCATACGAGCATCAATATCTTCACGACCAGAAGCATGAAAAAACGACGCTACACCCTCAGACATTTCCAAAACGGGTTTAGACGTAAATTCTTCAACCGACTCAGAATAGAATTTTCCAGTTCCACCACACTTTTCACAACCACGCCCCATACAACTAGAACATAACCATTTTGACTGCGAAACCGTACGCACAAGTTTCCGATATCTACCCCCAACAAATAATGGATTAACTTGAAGCCTAATTTTACCCAAAAAAGGGTTAATCACAACCACAATATCAGGAATCAAATACTCCACCTCTTTACCAGTATACACCCCCAAAGCCTTGCCAAAAAGCCTACCAAATTCATGTCGCATACTCTCAGCAGTATCAATACCAAAAATCGCTTTGAACTCATCTTCACGCTCTTCAACATCTACAGGCAATTCAACACCTACAAGATAAGTAGAAAACTCATAACCAACAAGTGCAGATAAAGCCTTTTGAATCAATTCATCAACATTATCAAAAACACCATTACAAAGAAAACAACTTTCAGTTTTAGAATCAAAATCTTGTTTTAAATGCTTTAAAGTATTTTGCGCAATTTTTGAAAAACCATTTACCGCCAACACTTGAAGTTTAGCAACACCATCAACAACATTTTCTTTTACTAAACTATTTATCTGCATAGTTAAAACTACTTTCAAAGAAAAACCACGAATATTATTTTCCATGCTATAACCTAAAGCAGCAAATTGTCTACCAAGACAGTGATCACACAGAGGATACTTACTAAGAAGTTCAAACGCTTTTTGCTGTACATCCATAATAATTGCCTACTTAAAATTTGGTGGAATACCACCCATCCCCATACCGCCTGGACCACCAAAACCGAATGGTAATTTCTTTTTCCGTTTAAACATTTTAAGCATCTTTCGCATCATAAAATACTGTTTAATAAGCTCTTTAACTTCTTTTTCAGTTGTTCCTGAACCACGAGCAATACGTCTTGCACGCGAAGAATTAAGCATTTTTGGGTTTTCTTTTTCAGCAGGAGTCATTGATTGAATAATTATACGCCATTTATCAAGACGACCTTCAGCGTTGTTTAACATTTCCTCAGGAACATTATAAGACATCCCTGGAAGCATCTTTAACACTTTACTAAAAGGTCCCATGTTTTTGACAGCATTAAACTGTTCATACATATCAGTTAAAGTAAATTTGCCACTAAGAATCTCTTTTGTTTTCTTCTGAGGAACCTTTACTTCAGCATCGTGCACCTTTTCCAACAAAGTTTCCAAATCACCCATACCCAATAAACGACCGACAAAACGGGAAGGTACAAATGATTCAATATCTTCAATTTTTTCGCCAGTCCCAATGAATTTAATTGGGGCACCTGTCGCTGCAACAGCAGACAAAGCACCACCTCCACGGGAGGAACCATCAAGTTTAGTAACAATAATAGCACCAATGGGTGTTGCTTCATGGAATGTTTTTGCTTGAATCATAGCCTGTTGCCCAATGGTACCATCAATAACCATTATAACCTCATCAGGTTTGATGTTTTTTTCAAGGTTTTTCATTTCTTTGATAAGATCTTTTTCTTCTTTGTGACGACCAGCCGTGTCAACAATAATCAAATCCTTATCAACATATGTTTTAAGACCTTCACGGACAACTTTAACAGGGTCTTTTTCTTTTGCATCACCAAAAACAGGCAGATTTATTCTATTACCAAGTTGCAAAAGCTGTGCATAAGCACCAGGACGAAAAGTATCAGCAGCAATCATACCAGGTTTGAAACCACGTTTTTGGTAATATCGAGCTAATTTAGCTGCATGTGTAGTTTTACCTGAACCTTGAATACCAACAAGCATAATAATTTTCTTTTTTCCAGGTTCAACTTTAAGCGCGACAGGTTTATCACCTACAAAACGTGTTAATTCCTCGTATACAACTTTTATTACATGTTCACGTCTTGAAATTCCAGGAGGCACATTTTCTTTTAAAGCACGTTCTTCAATACGTTTAGAAATATCCAACACTAACTGTACATTAACGTCTGACTGAAGCAACGCACGCTGTATATCACGTACAAGTTCTTTTACTGCTGCCTCATCAACCACACCTGCTTTAAACAATTTCTTTATTGCATTTGTCAGTGATGAACCTAAACGATCAAGTGCCATCCATTCCCACTCCAGCTTTAAACATTCACCCACCGTTAAATAAAGTTTACAGCTTAAAAATCACAATACAAACAAAAAGACGCCCCAGACTGTCCAAAAACTAGCCACAGTTATGAACTAAAAATAAAAACTGTACAACATGAAACATTTAAACAATAACAAATATAGAAATAATTCTAAAATACAAATTTTCAGAATCATTTCCAACAACAAAAATCCTCTAACCTATTTTCCAAATAGTCTCCCCAGACCTTTTGGGAAAAGTTACCACAATTTAAAGCCTCAGTTCCCCATAATAAGTATTCTTCACAATTCAGACGGCTCTTCATGCATCATTGGCTTCAACTCACAAAAACAGTAAACACACAAATAAACATGAGCCCCACAAGATACTTTTTCAATATAACAACTTGAAATCATACACATATCCATCATGTTTAAACCAATTTTCAACATCCACAAACACAACAACCCCAAACACCCTCACAAAAACAACCAAACACCCCAAAAAACCCAACCACAAACTACCACAAACACACAACCAACAAACACACTACAAAAAACATAGAGATACACTCAAACCATACATCAAACACATATCCTCCCACTCAAACATACCTTCCCCCAACCACACAAACAAACCATGACTAAATTAACGTCTACCCCATCAAAAAAACCAACTATCCAATATCTAATATTGGTTGTATTTCTCGGCAATTTAGACGTTATTTGACCATATTATCTTTTTTTGACCGCCTGCATAGCACATCTTTTTTTAAAAGATAACCCCATCTTTTTAAGATGACGAGAAAGACCACTTTCTGTTAAATCTAGTTTTAACTCATCTATCAATTCACTTAGAGTTATGTCTGGAGTTTGACAAATTTTATCATTGATTTGTTGTTCTTGTTCCTTGGAAAGCTTACTTTTACTTCCTAGATAGGGTTTGGGTTTGTGGTTGCCTGTTTGTTTATATTGTTTCCAGATTTTGGTGATGGAGCTTCGGCTGATATTTGTTACCAAGTTTAGAATTGTTTTTTCAGTTTCTTTGCGTTTTTTTGCCTCGATTATTATTTCGCGTTTTTCGTCTGATATTGGTCGCATACAAAAATAGCCACTAACATCAATATAACACTTACATCAATATGAAATCAAATTGCTATATATGTGTGGCATGTGTTTTGTCTCTGTTGCAGGTTTTGTGTTTTGCTTTGTTTGTTGGGTGTGGTTTATAGAATAGGAAGTTTGGTGCCTTACCCAAATAGAGCAGGTACCCAAACCCCCTTCTCAGAACCGCACGAACCAGTTTCCCGGTATGCTAACTCACCAACCAACCCCCAAAACAAACAAAAAAAATCTGTTTTAACATTGATAACCTTGTTTGGACTATTTGCATTACGCAAATCCTCACAAAATACCAATAGAGCCGCCTATCACCCTTCACCACGCAGTGGAGTTTCTCCACCTCAAACTACTATAGTGACTGCGAGACCCACTGAAAACAACAACTACTACTGTTGAGACATTTGTTGTTGTCCTAATTTGCATCATTTTTTGTTATTCCTTACTGATTTTTGTTGCTTTTTGTTTTCAGGCAGGGTTTCACCGTTTAGCAGAGATGACACATATTGGTGTAGTTTAGGCCTCCACTTTAGCTCTTTAGCGTGCTTCTTGCACATTGGAACCACCCGATGACTACAACCACCACCTACAATAGTGGTTATAGGGTTGTTCGTGCACACATCAAATCAGACTTTGATCCCATGGGATCCCACGCACCCCAACAATTAGGGCAAAGAGCTTGGAATTTATGCAGTTTAGTCATAGCCATGCCACACGATGGCCTTGCACCTCGAGTTCATACACTAATTTCGAGCTCAGGTGCTTTTCGTAATGCTATGGTCCCCTTTTTCCTTTCGGTGTTGGGTAATACGATGGCCACCTAGATGTTTCATCAATCTAGGGCCGCTTTCGGCGATGTCAACTCAACCTCTTACGGACGCACGTATTGTTTGTTTGGGGTATGTTTGGTGGTGATTGCTTTTATGGTGAGTTTTTGTGTGGTGTTTGAGTTGGTTATATTTTTTGCGAAGAGTTGTGTTTGTTGTTTGTTTTGTTTTGCTGGTTTGGTGTGTAAGTGTGTTTTTGGTTTGCATTTTTTGTTATGTGTATGCGTGCTTTTTTGTTGGGATGTGGTGTTGTGGTTGCTTGTTTGTGTGTTGTTGCAGGTTTGTTTTTTTGTGTTTTGTTGGTTTTAGTGTTTGTTTTTGTATTGTTTTATTCAAAATTTGTAAGGTCATAAATTTCTGGGAGTATAGGTTATGGTTGGATGTATTTTTTTTCAAGAAGTATTTTATAGGTTCTGGAAATTGTTTGCTTCTTGAAGTGTGGTTTAATTTCTCTAACTTTTTCTACAATGTCTTTTTGATCATGTTTCCAATTGTTTTTTGCGTACTGATTTTCAATGAAAATGATTGTTGATAATAATTCCATTGTTTTAGCAGGTTTTTTATTTACGAATGATACAACTTCTTTGATGATTTTTTTATCACCTATTGGCAATCCACTTATTTTACTTTCTCCTCTTTCAGTAAGATTCAAATTATATCCAACATAATTGTTATATTCATACGCATGGACATCAATTAGAGTAGCTTTTATTAAATCATCTATGTCTTCAATAACTCCTGCAGAATAAGGTCCGTATGTATAAATCGAAAAATCATAGTTCAGCTCCATTTTTTTTACTTGCTGAAGTATATAGAGTATTTTCATAATTGCTGTTTTGCCCAAACTGGGATATTGTTCAATTATGTTTAGAATAATGCTTTTATTATATTGCGAACTCATACGCTGCACCACATTTTTCAGTATTTAAATATAAACGACTATCTTTTGGTAACCCACTCATCGTTTTAATTAATTTTGATTTATAACTTAATGGATAACTTCTTTGATTTTTTTCATTAAAGATGTAACGTCTTTATCAAATTTATACCATTTTGTTATTTCAGTAGTTCCGAAAGTGTTTTGAACCGTTAACATTAACTTGAACCATACCTTATTAACTATCTGTTAAGGAGAGCAATAAAGATGGTCCAAGGCATAAACA
>WRNB01000017.1 GCA_009776805.1 Candidatus Bathycorpusculum grumuli
GGTGTGAATTGGCATTTTACTGCTGAGGATGCAAGGGTGAAGCTTAGGAGGTTGTATCCCGTAATTTTGTAAAGTTTTAAATGTTAAGAGGTACTAGTTAGTGCTCTGATTTCTGATGGTAAACCTCGTGCTCTTTTGAGAGAGGTTGCATCAAAAAAACTCTTAATGCTCACATCAGATTTACTTTTAAAAGAATTTAACGCTGTTATGCAAAGACCCAAGTTTAAAGTTGACCCTGTTGAGCTTGATAGAAATGTCCGGTCATTGATGAAGATAGTGAAAATGGTGGATGTTGTTTCAAAGTTTGATATAGCAGTTGTTGTGCGTGATTTTAAAGATAATGTGGTTCTTGAGACGGCTTATGATGGGAAAGCTGATTTTATTGTTACAGGAGATGCTGATTTGTTGTCGTTGCATAGTTTTAGAGGTATTAACATTGTAAGTGTTAATCAAATGCTTATGTATCTTGAAGAAAATAGTGTGTAATAGAGGTTCACTAAATTATAAGCATGTGCTTTTAGAGGATAGGTGTGAATCGTGTTCTTGTTTGTTTGTATCTGAATTCCCGTGTAAATTTTAACCTACAAAATGAAAAAACCAATAACACACTCGATTTCTTAAATAGGACATAAAATAAGCTTATACATAATTTTCATCAATTTCAGTAGGTTAAACTATTTTAACCCACACGCTAACAACGATACTGGTGCTAAATGGTTATTTTTGAAAAAAGAACTCTATTATACGTTTTTTAAAATGTAGGTTAAAATATTCCCAGGAATTCAGGAAACAACTGGTGCGGGAACCGGGATTTGAACCCGAGTCCTAGACTTGGCAAGCCTATGTACTAACCAAGCTGTACTATTCCCGCATATACCGTTCTGCAGTGCAACAATCTATGAACTCCTTTATAAACTATGTTTTTTAAGTTTTACCGATTTATAATAAAAAATATTGAAGGACACATATGCACAAAAAAGGCTATCAACATTCAACATAATTTTTATGTTGTAATTTTTAAAGCCGTTTTGACATGTAAGGTCCATCATGTTTGTAGCCAAATCGCATATAGTAACGCTTAGTACCTAATGCGCTTATTACAATTATTTTTTTTAATTTTGCGTCTTTTGCGATCTTTTCAGCTTCTTCCAAGAGCTGTATGCCGTAACCTTTGTGCTGCCAAGCTTCTGATATTCGTCGTCCAACAGGCACAACTGGACCGTAAACATGTAATTCTCTAACAATAGCTGCTGGTAACTCTGTGATTTCTTGTCTATGAGCTTTACGCGAAGGTATGCGTAGGCGTAAATACCCTAGCAGTACATTATTTTTGGGATCTTCTATTGAGATAAAGTATTCTTTACCCTCAGATGCTATGTATTGGTCTGTTAAAATTTGAATATTATCAATGTCAGGTGTTATATGGTCAGTTTCTATGCGATGACCAACTTCTCTGCAACGGATGCATTGACATTGAATGTTTTGTTTTCTAAGTTTTTCATGAATTATTTGTCGTAAATTGCTTTTTTTTACGCCATCAATAATTAATCTTGCAGGTATGTCACGTTGTACACGCATAACTCTAACCCATTTTGGAATGAACTTTTTAACTTCCGCAATTACCTCTGCGGCTTGCTCAGTAGAATATGGAAGATATTTATCATCTTGTAACCATTGATACAATTTAGTTCCTTCAATTGCAAGGCAGGGGTAAATTTTTATCATATCAGGTTTAAATCGTTGGTCTGTAAATATTTCTCTAAAGGTTTCAATATCTTTTTGAGGACTAGACCCAGGCATACCAGGCATTAAGTGATAAACAATTTTTAAACCTGCGTCCTTTGCAATTTGAGTAGCCTCAACAACGTCAGCAACTGTGTGTGTTCTGCCGACCAGTTGATAAATATCATCATGTGGGTTCTGCACACCAAGTTCCATACGTGTTACACCCATGTTGAGTATAGCGTCGATATGTGGTTGTTTTGCCCAGTCGGGACGGGTTTCAACAGTTATACCGACATTGCGAATGTTACTTTCTTCGGCATTTGTTTTTGCTTCTTCTAAACTGTTAGATGTTTTACTTGTTATAGCGTCAAGGCATCGTTGGATAAATCTGGTTTGATAATCAGATGTTGTAGCGGGGAATGTCCCGCCCATTATTATTAGCTCGACTTTGTCTACTTTGTGTCCAATAGCAGTAAGTTGTTTAATACGACTTTGGACTTGCATATAGGGGTCAAAATTGTTTTGACTACCGCGCATGGCTGCTGGTTCATGTCCTGTGTAACTTTGGGGTGATCCATGTGTTGGTCCGCCTGGGCAATATGCACAGGGTTCAGGTTGTGGACAAGGGTATGGTTCTGTCATTATTGCGATAATGGTTACACCGCTTATTGTTCGCGTTGTTTTCCGTCGTAGTATTGGTAATAATTGTTTGGTTTCTTCTTTTGTTGTTAATGTAGCTATTAATTCTGCATTGGTTATCATGTTATGTAGGTGGTATTTGGCAGCTATTTTCAGTTTTAGTTTATTTACATCTTCATGCTTAGGTGTTTGCATAGTGAGTAAGGTATCAATGAGTTCTCGAAGAACAACTTTTCGGTCCAATTTGGTAATCAACAAAAATATATTAGTTAACTTCAAATAAATAAAGTAGGCTGTTAAAACATGTATTAGTGTTTGAAAAGCAAGGGATTAATAGTATCATACGAGCGAAAGTCTGTAAATAGTGTAAAAAATTAAATCAAGATACCCATTTGTCAAACTATGAACCATAACAAATGCCCAAAACTTCAAACCAATCAACAAAACCCGCCGATCCAACACAATCAAATAATATCTAAAACAACCACAAACCGTCTTAATTAATCAATACAAACACAAACGCCGTAAAATATACAAAAACTATACCGAACTCCACGGCAAACGCACAAAAAAATTTAGGTATATGCATAATCTCCCAAAGAGAAGATTATACCATGAAAAATATTTTGAAATAAACAACTCCACCAATCGTGAAAAACCAACCACAATCTTACGCAAAATAATAACCATAACAATATACACAGTAATGAACGATTTTAACCATTGAAAAAGCATAGGAGTAATTAAGCAATAATTTGCGAAAACATGTGAGAGTATAGTGTCTTTAAATTCATGGTTTGGGGTGAAAACGTCTTATTTTGAAATTGAAAAATTGAATGATTTTGCAAGTTATTATATAACTGTTCTTAAGGGTTTGATGTTCTGTTAAACATTTTATTAGTCAGATACTGCAACAAATATGTTTATGATGATTTGAAAGAAGATATAAGTCTAAATAACGCAATAATTAACGTAAAGATTACATAGGAAAGCTAACCGATTAACAGAGACAAACAAATTATTTTGTGATTTTAGATGCTATTCAATTATTGACTTGCTGTCAGCACATATTTATTTGTATTTTAAAATATTTTATTACATAACTCAATTTTTAAAATGCTATTTTGTGAATTTAATATTATTCATTAAACAATGTCAGCATTATCACTTGTGGGCGAGCAAATACTCTTGACATATTAAGAAATGTTCCTACGCCATTACTGACATAGACGGGTATGCCGTCACGTGATTCAGACCAGCCGGTCATAAATTTTTGGTTGTAATCGGTAACAATATTTGGAATTAATGCCGGAGCAAATACACCAAAGAATCTAACTTGCCCACCGTGGGTATGTCCGCACAAAACTAGATCAATCTCACTTGTTTTTTGTTGCATAGTAATGTCTGGATTATGAGCAATCAAAAGTACAAAATCCTCAGGTAAAGCAATCTGTGTCGCAAATGCTATATTCGCGTTGCGATTCCAAAGGTCTTCAACACCAGCTAAGTAAAAGTTGTTACGTATATAAAAACCGTTGTTTGATAGTAAATTAATGCCGTATTTATCCATTGCTGCAAGTAAATCTGGATAGTTATCGTGATTACCTTCGACACCAAATATTCCATCAGTAGAGTTAATATATGAAATGGTGTTCATTGTTTTTTGCAGATTTTCCTTAGAAGTTGGGTAATCACCACCGAGAACTAACAAGTTTATTGATTTATTGTTCAAGTTATCAATAATTTCTGTTAAGTGGTCTATTGACATAGAATGAATATCAGTTATAAATGCGATTCTATATCCATTCATTTCTTTGGGAAGATCAGATGAATAAAAAGACACTTCTTTATATTCAATAGTATTATCTAAAGTAGTCGCATGTATAATATGAATAAGAATAACTATTAAGCATACGATAAAAAAGAGTTTGATAGCTTTCGACAAATTACAAATCCCAGTTTCCCTCAACCATAAACGTTATCAAAAACATTAAGTGGCTTAATAACACACCCATAGCATATTTACTACAACCACCACTTGATTTTGAACGTTTACATCCAGTTTTGTCCGGGTTTACGCTGAAGAAGTACACGTTTTTCATAATTACGTCTGCTTCTTGACTTTGGACTTGGAGATACTCGCTCTTGTGCTACGATTTTTGGCGTTTGAGAGCGGACTTTTCCTGCTTTAGATAATGAACCGTGAGTTGGCATAACTTACACCTTTTGATGATATTGTCAAAGCGGTTGAATTTAAATGTTACTCAAAATTTTAAGAAACTTTATACAACACATCTTAATGCAAAACAAAATCATAGAATATAACATTATTTGTTTATTAATTTTCACGTATAAATAGATAACGTCGGTTTATTGTAATTTTACCCACTACCACCACATTTTTAACCAAGAAATTTCAATTTGCCCAACACTTCACCATTTCTTTTACAACCTGACGAGATAAAACTTCAAATCTATCTAAAAAGTAAAAATTCCCGTTTATTAATTAGTTTTTGAATCTTTAACGGAAATAATCATTTTTCAAAAAAATTGCCCATGTTTAATTAACCTTTATAAGAGGGCTTTATATACCCAATGTGCGCTATTCAAATAGTCTAACACGTGAGAGACATGAGTAAACATAAATCAATCATAAACATTCAAAACATTGTAGCCTCGGTTTCACTTAATCAAAAAATAGATTTACAAAAAATTGTAGAAAAATTTCCACAAACAGAATACAACCCAAGCGTCTTTCCAGGGCTAGTTTTCAGGCTTAAAAAACCTAAAACAGCTACTTTAATATTTGGTACAGGAAAAATGGTTTGCACCGGTGCCAAATCAGAAAAAGAGTCACGAAATGCTGTAGAAAAAGTTGTAAAAGAACTTCGTAGTGAAGGCATCCAAATTACAGAAAAACCAGTTGTGAACATTCAAAACATTGTAGCCTCTGCAGAATTAGGTGGCGAAATAGATCTTGAAAGTCTTATTTACAAACTTAACCGTGTCATGTATGAACCTGAACAGTTCCCTGGCGCAGTCTACAGAATGGATACCCCACAGGTTGTTTTTCTCATATTTAGTGCAGGCAAACTTGTCTGTGTAGGCGCAAAGAAAGAAGAACAAGTCTATGAAGCAGTAGATAAAATTCAACAAATACTCGAAGAAAAAGAATTAATATACTACACCGATTAGAACTTTTTTATTCTACGACGCACAGCAGGATTAAAATCTGATAAACGTTTAAGTGCTAACTCAAACGTTTCCTCAAACATCAACTCTTTTTTAATAAACACTCCCGTACGACCAAACATATCTCGTTTTGTAAGTGCACGCACACGATCTAGCACTGTTTCAACAGAAACACCCAAAGTTTTAGCTGCAAACGCTTCTCTACCAATTATGCTACTCTCCACATGCCCCTCTGCATTAGGTTCTATCAGCATAAGTCGTTTATCCACCCCTGCAACGCGCAAACCAGTTTTAAATGCAGCTAAATCAATTTCACCACCAAACATGTAAAATTCACGCTCAACCTTACGCATACTCATTAACGGAAAAGAAACCGACATCACCTCATCAATTTCAAGATGCGCTTTCATAGCATAAGTAGGAGTAGCCTGCACTACATAGCGTCTATTAACTTTTATACCAGCCTGCGTCAACGCTGTTTCCACAAGAAAACTGTTAGATACATCTGAAATAAAAACATCAATATCACTATTCGCTTTTACATCTCCACGAGCAACACTACCATGAACTATCGCATATAAATGAAATTGGGTTAAAGCAGATAACAAAAAAACAGCTTTTTCCCGCAAACACTCAAACAATCGCCAATGGTTACTATCGTAAACAATCTCTTGATAATCACCACTTTGACTATGTTTAATGGACATTTGTTCATACCTTTTTGTATGTTAATAGTGTTACATTTATTTATCTAAATTAGATAAATACTACTGAATATTAATGACGGATATTTATTGTACAGTTTGTAAAGAACAGGAAAGTTTTTTTTACCGAAAATATTCAGGTCAAAAACTGTGCAAGAAATGTTTTTGTAAATCCATAGAAACAAAAATTAGAACAACAATAACTAAATATCACATGCTTGAATTTAACGACCGTTTAGCAGTAGCGGTTTCAGGTGGAAAAGACAGTCTAAGTTTGCTTCATGTTTTAGTTAAACTTCAAAAATACAGACCTAAAACGACACTTATGGCAGTAACTATAGATGAAGGCATCCAAGGTTATCGTGACGAAGCCTTAGAAATCACCATAAAAAACTGTAACACACTTAATGTACCCCTTCATATCGTTTCATTTAAGGAACTTTACGGATTAACTCTTGACGAGTTAATCACTAAAATACATGCAAAAGGACAAACAGAACTAACGCCATGCGCTTACTGCGGCGTTCTAAGGCGACGAGCTATAAATATTGCTGCCCGAAACGTAAAGGCCACAAAAATCGCCACCGCTCACACTCTAGACGATGAAACACAAACCACAATTATGAATATTCTCCGTGGAGACATCAATAGACTATCCAAAGAAAAACCCATAACCAACAAAATCCATCCCATGCTAGTACGTAAAATCAAACCCTTCTGTGAAATTCCAGAAAACGAAAGTGCACTATACGCTTACATAAAAAAAATATCCTTCCAAGACACACCCTGCCCATACGCTTCCAACGCCCTGCGTAACGATATCAGAATAATGTTAAACAATATAGAAGAAAAACACACAGGAACCAAATTTGCCATATCCCGTGCTATGAAAAAATTACAACCAACCATAGAACAAAACATAATAAATGAAGATGTTAAAACATGTAAAAAATGTAAAGAACCTTCGTCACAAGAACTCTGCAAAGCCTGTGAAATGTTACAACAAATCAAATAACACCTTTAAACTTTGAGCGAGGATTTTTAGCAGTACTAGTTTTTAACTGCTTCAAAAGTTCAGAAGCTTCCATAGAACTTACAGCTGAAGCAACACGCAATGCTTTCTCCAAATTAACACTTTTACCGCAGTAAGGACAAACTTTAGTTTTTTGCGTAATACCTGCAAGAAATAAACCACCACAGTTTGGGCATTTCAAAATTAATGTTGTAGCCATAGTCTTACCTTCAAAGTTTACATAATAACACCTATCTAATGTATAATACCATTTTCCTTTTTAGCTACAAAATTTGGCATAATTATTTTAAAACCTTGTAAAAAATGGCAACTATTCAACACTCTACCGGATTGTCTCGAATGTCAATACATCAACAAATTCACAGATTCTACGAAAATTCCGATTAAATAAGAACCTTGTTTTTTTATGACACTACTTTTGCTCTTTTCTTTTTTGTTATTTTGTGTGCTACACAACTCTAACCTATAATTGAACAGTACCAAAATTGTATGTTTGTGTAGACGACCTCCGAAAAACTATATTTTCCCAAAAATCACATGCTAAAAACAGTGCAACTATGTTACATAGTTTTCTGAAACGATTTTTCTGAGGCTCCTAACGTCTACTCTATCACATAACATACATGTAACACATGTAAATCGGACATAGTTTTGTTCCAAAATCCATCGAACATAAAATTTTTAAAAATGTGATGTGACAACGTTTTTGATGGGATTAATAGTTACCAATAAACAGTTTAAATGATATAACTATAAATTAATAGCATACAAATTTCGCAGAAAAACGAAAGATTTTTCCGCACTCAAGTAAATAACAACACATGATAAGGGAGCACAAATAGCATGAGCATAAAAAAAGATCAAACAGAGAATAAATCGCAATTAGTAAAAATTGCAACAAATTATTTTAAGAAAAAAGGTTTCAAAATTAACTATGAAAACGCCATAAAAGAAGGTTCCAGCGGCATGCCACGTCATTTCGATTTGATAATACAACAAAATCACACTGAATACGGTGTCTGGGTACGTGATTGGAACCGCACCATAGGCATAAATGTTATAATAACTTTAGATACCGCCTCAGAAGACATTGGATTAAATAAATCAATTATGGTCGGTGAAAAATTCAGTGACCACGCAAAAGCCTATGCTAACCGCAAACAAATCGAGCTTTTAACAAAGCAAAAAATACAAAGTCTACGATAAACTCTCAATCTACAAAAGATACTGACTAGTCAAACCTTCCCTCTCTAAAAAACCCAACCAATCCACAACACCACCACAAAAATATTCACATTTATTTGAAATAACAGAAAAAACCGTGTCAACCATTTCCGCAACAGGTTTTCCAGTAATATCAATCTCACAAACTTTATCACCATGTATTTCCAATGCTTCAACAAGGCAAACATCCAAAATTTCAGCCGACAAATTTTCATACATTTTTGCCTCAGAGAAACCCTCTTTTTGCATAAACACTTTAAGTTCAACAGGGTTACGTCGTAACACAAAAACATATGAAACCAAACTATTAGGCACAACAGACGCTGCAAAATGGCCATCAACTACAACAGAACATTGTGAGTGAATAATAGTCTGTGTGAGGAATTGTTGCATTTTTTCTTCATCCACAATAGTTGTGTTGCGTTGTGTGTCTTCACCAAGTGTTAAATTGTTTTGTTTAGCGTAATCAGTCAAATTAACATAAAGAGCATTTAAACGGTTTGCAAGCTGTTTTGCTAAAGTGGTTTTACCAACACAGGGCGTACCCGTAATAAGAATTACATACTTCATAACATAATAATAATATATGTAATAATTAACAATTGCGCATATTTATATTTACAAAAAGATCTGAAAAAACATTAGCCTTTAGTCTCTATTATTTTTGCACCCTAAAACTAAACAAAAATGTTGCTAAATGATCAAAGCAAACATATAAAAACATAAAAAACTACATAACTACATCAATAAAACAGTTAAAACAACAAAAAACTAACGTCTAAAGAGCGATAATCAACTTTTTGCATAAATAGCAGTATGTATAATAGTCTATTGCTGTGTTAATTGTGGATATGTGAAGAAGTATGGTTGATCAGAATAATTTGGAGGAACAATGGACTGTTGCGGATGAACGTGTTTTTCAGGAGCTTAAGCGCAGACGTGATCGAGTGCATAAAAAAACAATACGGAAGATTATTCATCAGAAAAAACATACGCCACATAAACGAAAAGAGAAAGATAACACGTATATTGTATAATTTTGTTAATGTTTTTTTGTTGTTTATTCAACTGATTTAAGGGATTCGATCATATCGATTTTTTTGAGCTTAAAGTAGGTTACTATTTGCATGAAAACGGAGAACACCAGTGTAAGTATACATGCTGCAACGTAGCTAAACAATTTAATATTTTTGAATAATGATAAAGCACCGTTTTCTATAACATCAATCAAATAATGGTGTAGCGCAATTCCTGCAACAACTCCTACGCCCATACTGATTACTGTTAAAATGAGAGCTTCTCGGTAGATGTATGAGTTTGTTTCGCCATCACGGAATCCAAGCACTTTTAAAGTAGCAATTTCACGGGTGCGTTCACTTATATTGATAGACGTTAAATTGTATAAAACAACAATAGTGAGAAGTGAAGCTATAATTATTACAAGAGCTATAACACCGCTTAATCTTTGCGTACTGTCGAAAACTGTGTTTAAAGCATCACCCGTAAAAACTACATTGACCACCAACTCGTTATTAATTAATTGTTCAGCTAACATTGTTTCGTCTGTAGCACTGTTTGCAACAATAACGTTGAATGTTGCCGTTTCATCAAATACTTCACTATAAGTTGAAGTATTCATGTAAATGTAATTTGATACATAATTTTCTGCAATATCAGTTACAGTTAAATTGTAGTTATTGTTGTCTAAATCTTTAATCGTGAGGATATCGCCGTTTTTAAGGTTATAAACTTTGGCAATTCGCTGTGTTATTATAATGCTATCGTCATCTAAACTAATATGTTGTTTATCAAGTGTGCTTTCTAAATTAAAATATTCATTAAATAATTCGTTATTTTGCGGTACAATCATATAAAAATCAAGTGATCGTCCAGCTTGTTCACATGAGTATGCGTTTTGTTTTAATAAAAGTGGATTAATAATTGCTTCTTTGTCAAGTAGTTCTTTTAGTCCGCCATCAATTGTTGATACTTCGTCTTTAAGAATTATCATTTCATCATACCGCAAAATACCGCCGTACTGTTTTTCAGCTACGCCAGTCATGCCATCATGTATTCCAAAAGCAGTAACTAATAAAGCAGCACAACCTGCTACGCCTATAACCGTCATAAGTGCACGTTTTTTATAACGAAACATGTTTCGCATAGTTACTTTCCAAGTAAATGACATGCGTTTCCATATTAAACCAATTTTTTCAAGAAATATTCTTTGACCTCGTGCAGGAGGAAGGGGTCGCATCAAATAAGCAGGTTTTTGTTTTAACTCTTTATTGCATACAACTGTTGTTACAGAAATCATTAGTACAAAAGTAATTGCTATAGCAATTATTAAAGTTCTTAGATTATATTCTAGAACAAGTGGCGGTAATATATAGATAAAATTGGAGTATATTAATGGGGGTATAATTCTGCATCCGATGAAAAAGCCTACTATAGCACCAATGCCTGTAGCTGATAGCACATAGAACAGGTAAGTTAGTATAATGTCACTGTCTTTGTATCCAAGTGAGGTTAGAGTGCCTATTTCATTGCGTTCTTCGGTGATCATACGTGCCATTGAGTTTGATGTCATTAACATGGAAATTAGAATAAAAAAGAATGGTAAAACAGCAGCTATAGCATTAATAATTTTAATAACGTTATCCAATTCGGTGTAACCAATAACGGTGTCTCTATCATAAATGTACCATTTTGGATAGTCTAGGTCAAAGAGTTCTTGTTTTGCATCATTAATTTTTTTTGTTGCGTCAGCTATTTCGGTTTTAAATTCTGCAAGATTTTTATTGTATTCAGTATAACCATCACGTAGCTTTTTTTCGTTTGTAATAATTTCGTTTTTCGCGTTTAATATTTCATTTCTTGCTTTATCTATTTCAGCATTAAATAAATTGATTCCATTGTTTAACTCTAATTCCTGTGCATTTAGGACGTTAATTGAGGTTTTTAATTGTTCTAAACTGTTCAGTTTTCCAAAATATTCCATAAGGGTGGCATAAATGTCTACATATTCGGGGCTGTCTGTTGGATAATTTTCAAGCTGTAACTGTAAGTATGTTATTGCTAAAGTCAATTCATCAATGTGAAAATCAATGCTTTCTTTTGTTATACCTGCTTCAGATAATCCGTCGTCAATTTTTTGCCATCCGTCTGCGATAAGTTGTTTGGCCAAATCAAATTCAGCGTTTTTTGTGTTAACGATACCTTCTAGTGTTGCTTCATTTTCAGCAAGTTCGTTTTTGCCCTGATATAATTTTAAGGCACTATCATCAAGTGTTTTTTTTGCATCGGAAAATTCTTTTTCAGCTTTTGTCTGTTCATTTTTTAATTCAACTTCACTGTCGTTAATTTTAGTCATTGCTTCAAAATATATTTCATCATATCGAGCATTTTCTCTGTCAGATTTAATTTCAACAATTTTCTCATTTAACATTGCTACAATACTATTATATTGATTTGAATATGCATCAGCGTTGTCGGTTTGGGCGATAATGTATATTTCAGTATATGCTTCTAAAATGAAATTATTTTTATTTATAAAGATAAAAGAGGCGAGTTTACCGTTTCCAATTGACGTACTACCATAATCATTATTTATGTATAAAACGGAATCTATTAAACCGACAACAGTAAATTCAGTGTTTATTAATTTGTCGTCCATATTGTCAGTTATTTCGATTTTATCGCCAATCATATAAGTTCGACTGTCTGCAAGACATTCTTTGTCAGATTCTGGCATTAAACCGCTTGTTAATTTAACAATGTTAACATTGTTTTCAATTGAATGTATGCGAATTGCGTTGCCTCTGCTTTGAACATCTAAAGAGTAACTGGGAACAACAAGTTGCACGTTATATAATTGTTGTAATATCGCTACGTCAGCATCGGTTAATCCCATGGTACTGATAATTTTGAAGTCCATAAGTTCATAATTCTTATAGTAAGTGTCAGCGACATTAACAACGTCTGGCGAGGTTGCGTTGACACCTGCAAAAAAGCCTACACCTACCATAATGATGATTAAAAGTGAGAGATACCTTCCCAATGATTTTCTAATTTTTAGAGATACATTTTTGTAGAGTAGGGACATTACCACATTATCTCGTCTGCTCTTTTTGGATTTTCATTTATTGTTACACTTTTAACCGTTCCGTTTTTTACTTTGATGACTTTATCTGCAATATCAGCAATAATGGTGTTATGGGTTATAAGAACAGTTGTCATGTCCATTTCTTTGCATGTTTTTTGTAATAAAGCGATTATTCGTTGTCCTGTATCACTGTCAAGTGCTCCTGTTGGTTCATCACATAATAAAAGTTTAGGATTTTTTGCTATAGCTCTTGCGATAGCAACACGTTGTTGTTCGCCGCCTGAGAGTTGTGCGGGAAAACTGGATAATCTGTCTGATAGTCCGACTTGGTTTAGGATAGTTTTTGGGTTAAAAGAGTTTGGACATATTTGACAGGCAAGTTCAACATTTTCAAGTGCGGTGAGATTACCTATAAGGTTGTAAAATTGAAAGATAAAGCCTATGTCGTTTCGTCTGTATTCTACGAGTTGTTTTTTGTTATAGTTGTGAATACTATTGCCATCTACACATATGTGGCCGCTGCTGGGGCTGTCCATGCCGCCAAGTAAATTTAGTATAGTTGTTTTTCCGGCACCACTAGGTCCAAGTATTACAGCTAATTCGCCTTTATCAATTGAAAAAGAACAGTGTTCAACTGCAGAGATTTTTATAGCTCCAACTGTGTATTCTTTTTTCACATCGTCAAAGACAATCAAAGTCATAAACTCGCGTTCCTTTTACAACAAATTTTAGATACCGTTAATGTACTTTTGCCCTAAACTATTCTACAATGTCTACGCGAAATTGCATAGTTACAGGTTATTGCATCTTTTCGTGTAAGAGAGGTTTTTATTGTTTTAGATGGTCTACTATTTTTTTAGCCATACAAACATTACAATAGCTAATGTTGTATGAATAAATATTTTGAGGAAAAACAAACGTCTGGTAAGTAAAGAGAAGAGTTAAAAGTAAAATTGACTTATCAGTTTATATGCAGCAAACAAGTGTTCAAGCACAAAAGCCCGTGTTAAACGTTTTAGATAATTTAAACCCGCAACAAAGAGTTGCAGTAACGGAAATCGGTTGTCCATTGCTGATAATTGCAGGTGCTGGTTCAGGAAAAACTCAAACTGTGGCTAGTAAAATAGTTTATCTTGTTGAGAAGGGTGTAAAGCCAGAAAATATTTTGGCGTTAACATTTAATCAAAAAGCGGCTGAAGAACTTAAAACAAGAGCAACGTGTATGCTGAATAATTCAGAAATTCCAAACATATCTACTTTTCATTCATTTTGTAATCAAGTTATACATGAAAATATCCTTAACACTAAATTAAACGCCAATTTTAGAATCATCACAGAAACAGCACAATTAGTCTATTTAACAAAAAACATTAACACATTCGGAATTGAACATTTAGAATTCAACCATGAACCCTACACGTTAGCTGAAGAAATAAAAAAATTCATAGCAAAATGTAAAGACGAAAATGTAACCCCACATGATCTACAAACATATATCGAACTATACGAAAAAAATTTCACAGACGAAGAAAAACAAGAAGAAATAAACAATTTAAAAGATATCTTAAAAATTTTTCAAGCCTACGAAAACTATAAACTTCAAAACAACATGCTAGATTTTGGAGATTTACTCTGCATAGTTTACAACTTGTTAAAAAACAAACCTATAATTTTACGCAATTACCAAGAAAAATTTCAATACATAATTGTTGACGAATTCCAAGACACCAACTATATACAACTACAAATAGTTTACCTTATTGCAAAACACCACAAACACATAACAGTCGTTGGAGATGACGACCAAAGCATATACAAATTCAGAGGCGCATACCTAACAAATATTGCAGAATTCAAACAAATGTTTCCCAACTTTACACAAAAAACCCTTGAACACAATTACCGTAGCACAAAAAAAATTATAACAATAGCCAACACCCTAATAGAAAACAACCCACAAAGAACAACAAAAAAACTCTTCACCAACAACCCTGAAGGCGACCAAATAGACATCACCGAAACACCAAACGATACAACACAAACAAACTATATCTTAGAAACAACAAAAAAACTCTTAAAAAAACATCCACCACAAGACATAGCTATACTTTGCAGACGAAAAAACACTGCAGACCCAATAATAAAAGCCTTTAAAAAACACGCCATACCATACAATTTTGGAACCACAGAATTCTTCCAAGAACCCATAATAAAAGACATCACCGCTTTTTTAAAAATAATCACCAACCCATTAGAAAACAATGCAGAAATCGTCAGAATACTAAACAGACACAACTATAACATAAAACCAATCGACATATGCAAATTCAACACTTACGCAAACCAAAACAACCTCTGCCTATATGAAACATTCGACCACATAAACAAAATAGACATAGATAAACTAAAATTTCAACAAGTCAAACAAACACTAACCGAAATGATCACCACAAAAAAAACACAACAAACACTAGAACTCATACACACCATACTCTTTGAACGCGAATTCTACAAATATGAATTAGCAATCAAACACAACCGCAACATACAATTACTAAACAAATTCTACACATTCGCAGAAGAATACAACAACATATACCCAAATAACAACATAGAAGACTTTACAGACTACTTAACATTTGCTTCAAACTTTAATCTTGAACAAGAACAAGACACCAACAAAGAAGCAATAACAATTTCAACAATACACAGCGCAAAAGGCATGCAATACCCAATTGTTATTATCCCAGACGTTAATGAACGAAAAATACCTACAAATTATCACAAAAACAAATTCAACCTACCAAAAGAACTACTAAAAGGCATACAACCAAATTACGATGACAAAGAATTACAATTACAAGAAGAAAGAAGACTCTTCTATGTAGCCATAACCCGAGCTAAAGATAAACTAATTATGACTTACGCCAAAAGACATGGTGAAAATAAAACAGACTCTAAACCATCAAGATTTCTACAGGAAATTAACTATAAACAAAACAAGGACATTAACTTCCAACATGAAAACCAACAAGAAACCACAATCGAAGTAACAACTACAAAAAATCAAACAGAAACAAAACTGTTACAACAAATAGTAGCAAACCTAACAAATAAACAATTTAATGCCGCCATAAAACAAATACTGCTCTTAGCTAAATCAACCAACAAAACCCTTGATGTACAAACAGAAATAATCAATAAAATAAAAGAACCGGATTACTCTGTTCTTGAACGTACAGAAGAAAAACCGTTAACAATACCAACTAATCACGTTTTTAGCGTATCTCAATTTGTTGTTTACAAAAAATGTCCCAGACAATATCAATATCATCATGTAATGAAAATTCCTGAAAAACCAAGATACTATTTTGATTTTGGTTCAACAATACATAATATTGTAGAACAAATAACAATTATGCAAAAAAAAGGCCGTCCTACAAACAAAGATGTTGTAGATAAATTGTTAACCAAATTTTGGAACCCAAAAGGTTATGAATCAAAAATTGATGAACAAAGAGACTATAAAGAAGCAAAAACAATTTTAAAAAATTTTCTTGAGGAACAAAGTCAAAATAAAGCAGAAATTTTGGATATCGAACGAGGATTTGAAACCACAATAAATGATGTACTTATCAGAGGAAGAATTGACCGTATTGATCGATATGAAAAAGTTTTCACGATCATAGATTATAAAACAAGCAAAGCAGTAGCATCGTTAAATTCGCTTAAGCAAGATATGCAGTTACTGGTTTATGCTCTTGCAGTTAAGGACATGTATGGCAGTGAGATTCAATTAGAAGTGGGAGAATGGTTTTTACGGTCTAACAAGAAAGTTTTCTTTACTCCTGAAAAACAAGCGATTGAAGCTATACAAACTGAAATACAGGAAATGGTTAAGAGTATTAATTCAGGCAAATTTGATCCTAAAAAAGATGTGTGGACATGCAGAGAATGTGATTATAAATGTCTCTGCGACTAACCAACAACAAAAATACGCAAAAGTTATATTTTCAAAGTTATTTTGCTTCCAGTGGTTGTTTTTTTGACATGTATTTGTTTGTCGATTCGTTCACTTAATTCTGCAACATGCGAGATAATACCAATTATACGGTTTCCACCGGCCATATCTGTTAAAGTTCGCACTGCCAGTTCTAAAACTTCTGCATCCAAAGAACCAAAACCCTCATCGATAAACATGGCATCAAGATGAACTCCACCGGCATTCTGCTGCACCACATCAGATAGACCAAGTGCTAAAGAAAGCGATGTCATAAAAGATTCTCCACCTGAAAGACTTCCTGCAGAACGTGCTTTACCCGTATAGGCATCTAATACTTCAATATCTAACCCAGCCTTTTTACGTGCATCAGCACTATCTTTTTTTCGCAGCAATAAATATCGATTCTGACTCATCACCTTCAATCTTTGATTAGCTGCATAAAGTACACGTCCAAAGTATTCCATCTGGGCAAAAGTTTCAAAATCAAGTCGTCCGTTTGCCGTGTCGGATAGTTGCTTAACAGCAGCATATGTTTTTTCGCTTTTTTCAAAGTTAGAAGCTGCGATAGAAAGTTCTTTAAGCATTTTTGTTGTGCTGATTAGTTGATTGTTGATTTCATCGCGTTTTTCGCTTAACGTTTTTGATGCTGCTTGTACTGTTTGTTCTTCATCACGTAATTTTTCCAAATTGGGTTGTTCTTGATTAGCGGTTTCGTTTTTCAGTCGGATAATGTCACGTTCAAGTTGTTCGCTTTTTTTCTCATATTCGATTACCTGTGTGTTTAGTTTATCGAGTTCGTTTTCAGTTATAAGTGCATTTTTATATTCTGCTTCGGTGGCAAACCCATTTTCTTGTAAGGCTTCATTAAGTGCTATTTGGGATTCGTCACGCATTTTCAATAGTTTTTGTTCGTTTTCAGTACGTTCAGTTACAAGTGTCTGAGCAGATTTCATTTCGGATTCGGCATTGGCTTTTCGTTCAGTAGCTGTTTTCCAGTTTGAGGTAAGTGTATCAAGTGTTTTTTTATCTGTATCTTTTCGAATGGTTAATTCGTTTGCTGTATTTTTTGTTTGAACAAGTAACAAGTTAAGTTCCGTTTCAGCTGTTTCCCATGTAACGGTTGGATTAAATTTGGAAAAATCATTTATGAATCGTTTTTTAAGTGTGTTAGCTTCGCTTTGAAGTGTGGCTATTTTTGGTGTTAGTTCGTCACGTTTTTTTGTAATGTTTTCGGTAGTTTGTTTGAGGTTAGTGAGTGCGTGTTCGGCACTGTTTTTCTTTTCAGATAAGGATGTAACATTTGTTTGGGTTTGGTGGATTATTTTTGGTAGAGTTGTGGATATTTCAAATGTTGCGTTAGGTGTAAAGAATGAAAAATCTGTAATGAATCGTTTTTGTAATGTTTCAATTTCAGCTTTTAATATGTTACAGTTTGAAGATGTATTATCACGATTTGTGCGTGCTTTTTCCATAAGTGTTCTTGTTTTTTTGAGTTTTGTTTCGTTAACGTCTATATTTGATAATTTGGCGGGGACTGGGTGGTTAGTTGAGCCGCAAACAGGGCAGGGTTCACCTTCTGATAGGTTGTCTGCTATGATTCCTGCTTGGTTACGAAGAAAAGCTTCCTCTAACATTTGACATTGATTAGCAACAATGTTAAAGTCTATATTAAAAATTTCAAATTCTTTCTGAGCAGTTGCTAGCATGGTTTGTTTATTTGTGATTACATCAAAATCATTTGATATGTTTAACAGTTTTTCCAAATTTTCTTTTGCATTTTCAAATTCAATACTTATTTTTTCAAGCTCTGTTTGACAATCAGTCACAGGTGTTAATTTGTTTAGTAGATCTAAGATGTCAATTAATTCTTTTTGATCCTTAGTTACAATAGCTTGTTTGTTAACGATTTCTTTAAAATTTACCTGTAGACTGGTTAAAATGTTGTATTTATCAGTAACTATTTCCCATTCTTTCACTAAAGAGTTAAAAACATTTTGTGCTTCTTGCAGAGGAGATAGAGTTTCAAAGTTTTTAATTGCGTCTAACAATTCTGTATTTGCAACGTTTTCTTGTTCTTTTGCTTTTACTAAAGCATTCTGTGCGTCAACATAATTAACTACAACCTTTTGGGCAGCATCAAATAATGATTTAACCTTGTGCAATGCTATCTCACCACGAAATGCACGATTTTTTATATTCACAATCTCTCCAGCTTTTGCGTTATGCACTTGTAAATCAATTTGAATTTGGGATAAAGAAACAAATTTTTTACACAAATCTTCTGAAACAGCAAGAGCTGCAGCTATAACCTTTTTTTGTTCATCATACAAATCAAGCTGACTATTTATTCTTAAAAGTTCATTTTTCCCTGCTTTAATTTGCTCTTCCCATTCTGCAAACTGTTCAACATACTTATACACATCAACATTGTAACGTTTGAACTCGTGAAGAATTAATTCATGTTCATTTTTCGCGTTTTTCACAAGTTCTTTAAGCTGCTCTTGAAATTGTTTCAAAATTTCTGTACCAAAAATGTGCCGCAATATCGCTAATCGATTATCAGTTTCACTCTGCAGAAAACGAAGAAAATCATTTTGTGCTATCATCACAATTTGTGCAAACTGATTACGATCAAGCCCAATAATTTCAGCAATTTTTGATTTAATATTACGATTACCACTTAACAATTTACCATCAGGTAAAAAAAGATCAGCATCCTGAGCATTTTCTTTTATAGTACGCGTTATTTTATACTGTTTTTCACCTGAAATAAACTCTAGTGTTACCCAAGTTTTTGTTTTTTCATTTGCAAAATCAGAACGAAGCATTTGAGGTTTATCACGTGCCACTCCACTTGCTTCACCAAACAAGGCAAAAGATATAGCATCAAAAATTGTTGTTTTCCCCGCCCCAGTTTCACCTGTAATCAAATACAAACCATTTGAACCAAGCAAAGTAAAATCTATTGTTTCTACTTCAGCATATGAACCAAACGCACTCAAAGTTAATTTTAAAGGTTTCATAACACATCTTCCCCCTCAAAAAGTTTTTTTACAACCCGCATCTGCTCTAAATTCATAGTAGAACCACACATTTTAAGAAAAAATTCACTGAAAAGTTCATACAATGACAATTGCCCTGAAAACTCTGAACTATAACAAACATCAGAAAAATCATTTTTTGTACGAGAATTCTCAAAACTCAAAGACATAATATTAGGATAAACACTACGAAGCTTCTCCATAGGCGAAACAATTTCGTCTTCATCAGTTAAAATAACACGCAAATAATCCTCCCTATTTGCAAGTGACACAACATCACAACTCATCAAATCAGCAATTTTTCCCTTAATCTCCCGCATATCATGCAACGGAACCAACGGAAGCACCCTAATATTCACCCCACTATTTTTTTCATTAATTTCCACAAGTAAAACAGATTTCTCATGTAAAACTTCAGAAAAAGAATACTTCAAAGGCGACCCCACATACCGAACATGATCCACACCAACATTTTGAGCCTGATGCAAATGCCCAAGCGCAACATAATCAAACCCTTCAATTATCCCCACATCAACAGCATCAAGACCACCCACAGAACACAACTCAGAATCACTCCTAACACAATCAACCCCTACCTTAGTAAAAAACTGATGCGCCACTAACACATTACGAACACTAAAATCCACAACAGCATTTTTAATCACAGCAACAAACGCATCATTACAATTCTCAACTCTACAATCACCAAAAAAACCTTGCACCAACAACGGCTTAATAAACGGCAAAAGCCAAAAATTCACCACACCAAACTCATCACTAAAAGACACCTTCCGCAAACTACCATCAAACAAACCACACAAAAACAACCCCTTATCAACAAGCAACCGACTAGCATAAGAAAGCCTCTCAGGCGAATCATGATTACCCGCAACAAGTAAAACCGCAACTCCCTCACAAGCAAGAGCCGTTAAAAAATCATCAAAAACACAAACAGCATCAACCCCAGGCACACTACGATCAAAAACATCACCCGCAACAACCACAACATCAACAGCCTCAGACCGTACATATCCAACAATTTGTTCAAAAACATGACGCTGCTCAGCAAGCATAGAAAAACCATTCACACACTTACCAACATGCAAATCAGACAAATGTAATAACCGCATAGATTATCAAACCATACAACCCTATAAATAATAAACACACCAAATAAACCTTCACCAACACAAACAAAACCAACAAAAATAAAAAAACTTTAACGATTTCACTACACGGGATGTTTATGTTCGATGATAGACATTATTTTTTTTAGGAATGACATTTATACAAACTGTGTTACTGTGATTTATTGTAACAAAAATACTAAAACTCACTTACAAAACACTAAAACATACCATCTACAAACACGCCCAAGTAACTAAAAATTTTCAAACATTCTTTTTTAAAACTTTAATTTATCTTATTTAAACTGATAAAAAGTGCTAACTCGTCCTCAGTAACTCCAACATGTCGAAGTTTATCAAGACAATTTATATACTGTTTTTCTGAAAAAATAACAGACACTATCGGATCAACTGTAAAGTGACCGGTTTCTTTATACACCCGACCTCTTTTAAGAGCAAACATTTGTTTTTTAAAACGATTCAACGCCTGACAATCTTCAGACAACATACCAAAAACCGTATTAGGAAACTGACGACATCCATCAGGCCTAATTTCATAAATAGAACAAATCGTACCAACTTGGAATGGACATTTAGTACGAGTAACATATTGATCATACGCAATTTCATCTTTCTCAAACAACTCACCAAGTGACTCTGTTAACGCATAAAATTTAGCATAAACTTCATGATTTATCTGTGGAGATCCATGGATCTTGCCAGCAACTAAAAAATCATCAAGAGTACAACAAACACCACATTTAGTACATAAAAAAGGTAAATTTATTGACCAAACACCTGTTTTAGCTCGAAATTCCAAATGAACATAATAAGTTTCTATCATCGCACTTCACCAAATACTGTAATAGATATTAAACGTTAATTAGTGTTTAGTGGATCGGTTAGCTGTTAAGAATATTTTAAAATTTATGCTATTTATTGGGAGAGACTACTTTTTCATTATGATAGAGCGGTTGTTTTTAGGTCTAACTATTAATTTGGAGTGATTTATTTTGTTGTTTGAAGGTAACTTTTCGTAAGATTACTGGTCGTGTCTGGTTGTCATGGTTTTGTGGTTTGGTGTGGTGTTTTTGTGATGTTGTTTGATGGTTTTTTGGGTTTTGTTGCGGTATTGGGGTGGTTTAGGGTTGTTGGGTATGGTGTTTTTCAGATGTGTTTTGGCGAGGTTTGGGTAGTGTGCCACTTTAGGTAGTTAATTCAAAGTAGAACTAAATTCGCGTTAGCTCCATGATAGTTGGTAGGTTTTTCAAGTTTGCAGAGAAAAATCGCTCTTAAATCCATGGATAACACATAAAACATCTGTCCTGTAAAAAACTATTCTATATTGGCACATTGCCTAGGTTTGTTTAGGTGTTGGGTGAGTTTTTGGTGTTGGTTGGTTGGGGATTTTAAGGGGTGTGTTGATGTTTTAGAGGTTCAATGGGTTAAAGTAGTTGTGTGTTTGCTGTTAAGTGTGTGTTTGAATTGTTGTTTTTGTAGTGGTGGCTCTTTTTTGTGTTTTTGTGTGTGTGTTTATGGTTTTGGGTTTAATGGTGTGTTTTGTGTTTAAGTTAGAAATTTTGTGTTGTTTGTTTTTTTAGTGGAAAATGTGTTGGAAAAACTAGTTGGTTATGGACATATAGTTTTTCTTTGGTTTTTTCTTTTGTCAGGTATTTCTTTATTATGTAAATGTTAATTGTGTCGTTATGTGCAACATAATTTTAACCTGTGTTTGAACAGCACCAATTTTTTGCTATGTCTTTAAATGGAATTGTGATGTTGCAGTCTGTTAGTTTAAGTTCAGTAGATAATTCTACAAGAGACTTTGCCCAAGCCATTTTATAGGTGTTATCATAATTGCTTTCCCGAATTATTTGTTTGAAGGTTTTTAAAAAATCATAGCTCATCTTTGTCTAATACCTTCTCTAAAAATATTCTTTGATTAAAAGCACCTCGGTCTAACACTTTTTGAATTCTGATTTTGTCTATTTCGTCGTATTGAACACCTTTAACTTCCAATATACCTAGTATAACTTCCAATATGTCTGCTATTTCTTCTATATTTCCATCTATCAGATATTCTTCTAATTCTTCTCTTAATTTCTTATTTAATTCATCCAAATAATCGCTATCTGATAAAACTCTTGTAACTGGAATACGGTTATCTTGTTTAATTATTTGTGGAACTTTATCTCTTACCAGTTTGTTGTATTCTTTCATATCTGCCCTCCATTAATACTTTGAAACATTAGCTTCTCTATGCTATATTTTACTGACACTTGATATTTTATTAGATACATATCAGGCATATAGATACTTTTTCTTGTCTTTTGTCGCAGTTTATATCCAATATTTCGTAAATTTCATCTAATGTGTGAAATAAATCATAAATACTTGAACAACAAAAAAAGAAAATATACACTAATTTGTTTACGAGTGGAACTAATTGTTCAGAAACCAAAAGGATGAGGATACTGTAGTAAAATGGGTTTTTTATGAGGTGGTTAAACATCTTAAGGAAAAAAACTGTGGCCAATCACAGCGATGGATCAATAATTACCTAACTACTACAAAAATTCATAAAATACTTTATGACGTATTTGAAAAAAATGATATCGCAGTAACAAGAAGTTGGTACCGTCCGGGTTGTTTTATCCACTCACCTCAGCTATCGTCAGATAATTTTAGTGCATTACGTAACAGGTTCATAAATACAAAAAACAGCGGTCTCAGAAACGAAGCAAAAAAACTTGGGATTCAAACAGAGTCAATAATTGATGCTTTAATTCAAACTACCGATATTATGCCCCCAAGAGTTGATAATTACATCGAAACTCTATACGAATCAAATGTTCCTTTTGGTTTAAGCAATATTTATACATCTAAATACACTCTACAAAAGTCTCTCAAACAAATTGGCAGGTCTCTTCAAAATAGTCATGATGAATTTGATACTGTACTCGCTGATACAAGAAAAAACTTTTCATCCTTCCAAATGGCAATCTATACAAAAGACTGGTTTGACAACATTACAGATATCGCTTCAAACTTTACTACAATCATCGAACAAGCAATATTAAAAGCACAGTATTTGTTGAAGCGAAATCGTTTATTTGCAAAACAGATTAATTACATTTCAAAAATGGATTCTTTTTTTGATAATAATATTTGGCATCTCTTTGCGCTTAAAACTTCAGCTGAAACAGTAAAAGGAACTAGAGCAAGTATCATTCGTGAGTCACAACTGTCAAAGCAGAAACAAAAAATACCAATTACTATTACTGCGTTGTCTACACTTTCAAACGAACTTGGGTCTATGCATTTAACCTTAGATTGGTCAGAATATGCTACTGTCATTAAAAGCACACACACCTATGAGCCATTAAGAAACGCTGTTACCAGAATGGAAAAGCTGTATGAGGGAGTGCCTTAGACATATTCAATGCCTAATTATTTTTGTGATTCTGGTCTATTTTTGCTTTTACATATACATTTGAAAAATGGCATAAACCTTGTGTAACTTTTTTCAATAAGACAGGTGTTTGTCTATATACAGGCGATATAGTTAAAGCGGAAATAGAGACACGACTTCGCAAACGGAACTTACTTTATATCGAGTTGTGTAAACATATTGTGCGAGGGCAAACTCTTGAGCAATTTACTTCTGAATCACTAAACCCAAATGATTTAAGACATTTTAAGGCGATATTTAAAGAAATAAGTGCCCAACCACTGGAAAATGTGTTGACATATCTGAGAGATAAAACGGCTGTAACACAAATGGGTATACAGAAAGCTATGTGCCAAATAAATCAGTACATTGTACAGCGTGCTAATGATGATGCTTGTACAGATATGCTTGTGGCGTTGATAACTAATCGAGTAGATGCTGAAATTCTTGTTGATGCCTTTTATTTTAGTGAAAAACGTCCTTTAACGTTTGTATCATTAGATTCTACGGATGTTGTTAAAAACAGAAATCAAATAATTAGAGCAATAAGAAATTGTCGCCTACTTGAAAACACATATGTTTTGTCCCTTGGGATTCAGTATCTTGGGGAAATCGTCTGATCCAAATGCATCAAATGGTCTATCTTTATGTCTTAAATCTTTTTTAGGTGTCATGAATAAGAAAAAATTATGTTGAAATAAAGATATTTCTTAAGCACCAGTTCAAAAGAGATAAATCATAAAATGCATTGGTGATCAGATATGAAATCTGCTGTATGACAGAGGAAATTGAAAAGTGCAGACACTGTCTGCACTTTTGAAAGTATCTAATAATATTTCCAAGTATTAAAGATCAGTGCTAATTGTGGGGATATCCTCTCTGTTATTGATGATTGAAATGAGAAAAAACAAGAGGATACATCATAAATTAGCACAGATGGGTAGCTATTTTCAAAAGTTGGTTTGTGACCTTCGAACTGTTTGGCGACGAGAAACCTTCTGAATGGCAAATTATGATTTAATTACACAATTCACACTAAACGTTGTGATTAAAATATTATGCTGGTAATCACTATGGTTATTAGTTTGTTTTCACATATCTTAACATATATTAAGAGGTGTCATATGTGGCAAATAAAAAAGGCGATAAATTTGAATGTACAGAATGCGGATTAACCATTCTAGTTGAGAACCCTTGTTGTTGTGAATCATGCAATATTACTTGTTGCGGAAAAGCTCTAAAACAAATTTAAGTAACAAAGCAAACTAAACACTACAAGAGTTTCTTTTTTCACATTTTTTACTAACAACATTGTGCTTAACATTTTAATCTTTGCTTTGTTGAACATTTTCAGAGATTTTACTTATGGTGTTTGTTATCGCCATTATTACTGAAGGCATAGTAAATACACTAAAAACTCGGGTGTATTTTGGTGATTTTGCTTTTTTTACATTTTTTAATTCACCGCCTCCTTTGAGATAGCCTCTGATGAATGTTTCAGTTATGATTTCTGCAGTTCCAATATTTGGAAGAGGCTGTAAATAATGGCCAGCATAGTATAAGAATTCAGCAATATCCCACGTTTTATCTCCGTCTTGTGTTGCTTGTTCAAAATCAAGCAAATATATTGTTTTGTTTTTACTTATCAAAACATTTTCAGGTTTTGTATCACCTAAAGTCATTCCATAAGAATGTACTTTAGCAAACAATTCACCAACACTTTCAATATTTTCAAGTTCTTTTTTATTTTTTAAATTTTCAGGCTCTATGTCTAACCGTTTTATAGTATAACTCAAATCTTCACCTTCTATAAAATCCATAAAAACTAGACGCTCAGGAGTACTTACATAGAGAATTTTAGGCACATTAAAACCATGTAACCGTAAAAACTCACTGGTTGCACATTCTTTAGCTAAACGAGCTTTTCCTGAAATCGAAAACACACGTGCACCAAATGACCATAAAGTTAATGGAAACCATTTAAAACCAGACACTTCTTTGAAACGTTTAACAATAATTTTATGCTCTACACCATTCACTTGTGCGTTTATAAGATAAATGTCATTTAATATCCCACCAATTGCATTAACAGTTACTTTTTCAGGCTTTTTATTTGGAAACATTTTTTGAATAAAACCTGAAATATTTACTTTATCAGCAAGAGAAACCTGTCCTTCTGATGTAGGCACAAACACATATTTTTGCGGGACTATAGCATAATTTTGGTTAATACCAGTTTGCAATAATAACTGTAAACTAATTTTTTGAGTTTTAAAAAGAGTATAAGTATTTTGATTTACAACATTTAATAATTTTGGAAAAATACCAAAAATAGAAGTAAAAATGGTACGCGGAGCATTTTTTATCAGATTTGTAAACCACACTTTTGGTTTTTGACTTTGTTGCACAAATTCTTTAGACACCATTATGTAATCGTCTATACGAGTGATTAAATGCACTTTTTCTATTTGTGTAAGAGCATCATTATAACTTTTTAGCGCACTTTCTTCATCTTTCAAAGTACACCCTTCAAACATGTTAGAAAATTCATAATTAAACAGTGGAAAAATTTGCATACGTTTAAGCAATATATCATATAGAAAAAACTGAGGTTTAATTCGCATATGATAAACAAGTTCAGGATAACTATTAGAAAGATTTTCTATAGATTCAAGAATTAACCGTTTTTTTAACAATAACTCCTGACAACGCAAATATTGTTCACCCTGCAAACACAAATATGGAAAAATAAGTTTACTTGCAATTGCCTCACCAAGAAAACCTCTATCAATATCTCGTTCAAAAATCCATTGATTAACAATAAAAATAATCACGTTACGACCATTAATATTTTTAACGTAACTTAACAACCTTGGCTGAAAATTTTTAACAACAGCAACAACTTCAAGAACTGCTTTACAATTTTCAACATGCACTGGATAAATATCAATTAAACTAACTGCCATGACACTTGCAGAACCAACATTATGATAGACTAAATCCATAATTTGCTGCCTTAACCCCATTAATTCCAACACATTAAGAGCCACACAGTCACCTACTAACATAGAAATGTTACAACCTATTAAAACTATAATCAATTAATTAACCTGTCTAAAAACTAGAAAAAAAGAAAAGTTAAAAAAACAAAAATCAAAGCAACAAACTTAAAACCGTAAAAAACACAATTCAGACTACGCAACAACCCCAATAAAATCCTCCAAAAAACACGGGATACGTGTACACAAGTATGCCTGTTTTTTCCCGAAATAATTTCCCTTTTTGAAATATATTACGACACACTACAACCACACACAAACAAGCTCCAAAACATCCCAACCACCAATAAAAAACATGGACAAAAACAAAAACAAACAAAAACACAAATAATACATACAACAACACACAAAAAACAGAACTAAACCAAAAACCAAACCATTAATTATAAAAACGACATTAAACGGTAACGACATACACGATACCGCACGAGTTCTAAATATAAACCCAAACACTATATGACTACTTTAAAAAAACAAAAAACACTTCATAAATATCGACCTAAAATACATAGATCTCAATAAACCATTAAAAACGCAACAATAAATGGATGAAATGTGAGGTAGAATTTATTGCATAAAAATAGCCTTATTGGCTGTAGCATGCAATAAACCATGACACAAAAAAATTATAGCACATATTTTTGGAGCTCGAAAAAGTAAAGTTTTACGAGAATTCTGGACCCTGTTAAAAGATTTAAACTGGATATAACTGCAGTATTTTCAGACGATAATTTTGCCTACCACGAAAACACACCAAAGAGCATTTTATGTACGGATAAACGAAATACACAACGCATTGAACATAAACATTTGACATTTCGCACAAGATTGGAACGTTTAGCACGCAAGACTAATTGTTATTCCAAGTCTTTGAAGATGATGAAATTTTGTTTGGTTTGCTCATAAGGGTGTCAGAATTTCATCGTCAACCATTTTAATACATGATTCGAATTTTGAGGCGTCTAGATGTCTTTTCACAAATACCAAAACTACAGCGATAACAACACCTACAAAAAGAAAAACAACCACCATTGGTAGAAAGATTGGATGAAACACAAAATTTGGAGGTTGGATTTGAACTGATTGCCGGGTTTGATTAACGTTAAACGGCATTGTTACATTTAGCGATGGAGCTGCTGTTTGTGAAAGTGATGGTGTTGAAGACTCATACGTTATAGTGATTGTTTGTGTTTTACTCCAATCACTTGTTACACCGTGAAAGACATCATCCACATAACCATCTGGGAACATTTCGCGGTAAATAGTTCCACATACTGCTGATACCTGAAAATCAATTTGAGCCCCCTCGGGATAAATCTTCTCGTATGCATTTCGCATAGTATCCAGTTTTATTATCGTGTACTTACCATCAGACTGGGCGGGAAACATTGCTCGGCTGATACCATAATGTTCTCGCCATTGCTCTTCAAAGTGCCCTTTGGTACGAATATTATACATCAATTCAGGGTAGTTTTGATTTTTTATCGTAACCTCTATCTGTATATTCTCTATGTGAGAACCAGGTTTGGAGGTTGTGATCTCTTTTCCAGTGTATGGATCAGTAGTGATTGCGACAGATGGAGATATATCGTAAGAGTTGTCTACGAGTTTTATACTGAATTGTGGTACAGACGGTTTAGATGCAGCCTGTGCATTTACAGGTATAACTGTTAGAACCAGTAAGCTTGACAGTAACAAAATCAATGTTAGTGTCAAAGTTTTGAGTTCAGTGTTCATGATTAATATGGTGGTAAGTGAATGCATAAAAGCTTTTACCAAATTTACTATCAACAATTAAAAATTATCAAATAGCAGATCTTGATGTTTAGCACTTAAGGATACATTTGAGTTCCATGAGGATCCACTAATAAAGGTTGATGGTAGACCCAGTAGTTCCGAAAGTGTTTTAAACCGTTAACATAAATTTGAACCATACATTATTAACTATCTGCCAAGAAGGACAATAAAAACAGCCCAATGTATAAACAAAAGCTTAACGTGACATTACTTTTGGTTGTGTCTCCTAATCGGTTAACTTTCAACCTACGTCAACCTCACACTAACAACAGTATTATTGGGACTTAAGTACCTTCTCTTCAACACCCCATAAAACTCCTTATCACAATAACGAGCCAACAAAATATTTAGCAAATTCAAAAGACCACTCTCACTCCAATGCATCCACATAGTGTTTAACGCGTTTAGCAATCTCACCCATCAACCCCTTTCCACCAAATTATTCGAAAAAGGAACAACAACACTTTTCATAGCTAACCTTGCAAAAGTAACCAAATAATTCGCAGCATTACAAATAAACCGCGCAACAGA
>WRNB01000018.1 GCA_009776805.1 Candidatus Bathycorpusculum grumuli
TGTTTGTTAGTTCTTTGCATTTATAGAAGGCGTATTTGTCAATGGTTTTTAGTGTGCTTGGGATTTTTATGTTTTTTAGTTTTTCGCATTCTGAGAATGTGCTTTCACTAATGGTGGTTAGGTTGTTTGGGAGTGTTATGTTTGTTAATTCTTTACATTTATGAAAGGCGTATTTGTCAATGGTTGTTATTTTGTTGTGGATTTTTATGTTTTTTAGTTTTTCGCATTCTGAGAATGTGCTTTCACTAATGGTGGTTAGGTTGTTTGGGAGTGTTATGTTTGTTAATTCTTTACAATTATAAAAAGCGTATTTTCCAATGGAATATATGGAGTTTGGGATTTTTATGTTTTTTAGTTTTTCGCATTCTGAAAATGTGTATTCGTTTATGTTTGTTACTTTATGGGGAATAACATAGACGTTGTTTTTGATGCCAGCTGGATAACGTATTATCGTTTTTTTGTTTTTATCAAACAATATGCCATTTACTGATGTGTAGTGTTGATTTTTTTCACTAACATTTATGGCTAATAATGATGTGCAACCTCTGAATGCAGTACTGTTAATGTTTGTCACGCTATTAGGGATTGTTATACTTGTTAATTCGTGACACCAAAAAAATGCGTCTTTACCAATACTTGTTACACTGTTGGGTATTGTTATGTTTTTTAGTTTTTCACACAAAGCAAAGGCAGATTCATCAATACTTGTTACACTATTAGGTATTACTACACTTACTATATCTCTACGGAAAAAAGCGTTGTAACCAATTTTTATGTATCCATGAGGTATTATGATGTGTGTACCAGTTATTTGCTCAGCTTCATCTTGAGTTAACACTTTATTGATTTCAACAGCACCAGTTTTTTCGATGACTGGTGAATTATTACCCGTATTCACTACATTTACGGGTGTAACGGGTTTATTGATTGTATTTGTTGTTTGTACTTTGTTTTTCAAAGTATTGCTATGTATACCAATAATTGTGGATATAGCTTTTACAACAAATATTGCAACCTCATCGTTGTAAGTGTTTCTTAGCAGATCTATGTAGTATTTTTGCGTTTTTTTCGGGTTATTTTTATATTGTGTTAATCGTTCATAAGCATGTTCGTCCAGAGCGTACATGAAAGCATTAATTTTTCCTTTACATAAATCATAAGATATCTCACCAACAAGAAAATCTTTTAAAATATTATTTAAACGCTTTTTATCAGAAAAAATTTCATCACCGTATGTCGTCTTAATGTAAAGCAGAACTCTGATAATTTTATCATCCATTGTGCTCAATCTCCTCATCACAGCTGATATCTTATTTATTGCTAAGTACAACTAACATTTCGTGATATATTAAATATATTTTTATAAATCTTGGTGTTAAACATTTAACTGTATCAGCAGTAGTGAGGTTAAATTGTGAAAGACTTTGAAACAGGAGCAAAAATTCCACTTGAACTTAGCGGCGATGCAACTATTATTAGCCGCCTTGGTAGTGGTGGTCAGGGCACAGTTTATAAGGTATCTTTGAATGATAAAGAATATGCTTTGAAATGGTATCACCCTAATGGCATTAAAAATCATGAAAAATTTAGAAAAAATTTGAGAACTAATATAAAAAAAGGTACTCCTGACAAAAAATTTTTGTGGCCTTTGTATCTCACAGAAAAACAAGCTGAAAGTTTTGGTTATATAATGGAATTACGTCCAAAAGATTTTTCCGATTTTGCTGATATACTTAACGCAAAAGACAAAGACGGTAACAAATTAATATTTTCAGATTTACGTAGTATGATAAATGCTGCATTAAATATAGTAAATGGATTTAGACAATTACACCGAAAAGGTCTAAGTTATCAGGACTTAAATGACGGTAACTTTTTCATTAATGTCAACACTGGAGATGTGTTAATTTGTGATAATGATAATGTTGCACCTGACCAGGAATCTTTTGGTATAGGTGGTAAACCAGGGTACATGGCTCCAGAAGTTGTTCGTGGCAGTGTAAAACCTCATGCAGTCACAGATTATCATTCATTAGCAGTAATTTTATTCAAGTTACTTATCCGTCATGATCCACTTATGGGAACAAATTATGTAAATAGTGTATGCATAACTGAAAAGAAAGAACTAGAATTGTACGGTACAAACCCAATATTTATTTTCGACCCACAAGATTTTTCAAACAGGCCGTATGCGGGTGTACATAATAACCCGATTAAATTATGGCCCAAGTATCCTAAATATCTTCAAGACGCATTTATTCAATCTTTTAGTGAAGGTATGAAAAATCCTGATAAGCGTTTACCTGAAAATGAATGGCAAAAATTGTTGATCCAATTAAGAGATGACCTAATAGTTTGTTCATGCGGAGCACCAATATTTATTGGTAACGCCAATTTTGATTCAAACAATATTGCGGTATGTGTTTCATGTGGAAGAAAATTCAGTAAACCAATGAAGTTAAAAATAAAAACTTTTGAAGTTAATATGTTCCCTAAAAACAAGTTATATAAGTGTCATACGGTTGATAATATGGAGGGTAGCGATGATTATATGACCGAAACAGGCGAAGTAATACAAAACAAAAACAATCCAAGTATTTGGGGTATACGAAATACTTCGGAAGATACTTGGTTAATGAAAACGCCTGATGGAACAACAATATCGATACCGCCAAATGCTGTGGTTCCTATTGTTGATAATGTCGAAGTTACCTTTACAAATATACTTGGGAGAATACAAAAATAAGGTGAAAAGAAATGTCAGAGTTTATAGATGATCTAAGTTCTGGGATAGTAAAAAGAGAAATGGTTTTGTTCTTTGTAATTGACCAATCAGGCAGTATGTCGGGAGAAAATATTGGTATTGTAAATAATACTCTACGTGAAGTTATACCTGAATTAAAAACTGTTGGAGGTGCTGATGTTGATTTAAAAATTGCTGTATTATTGTTTTCAAGTGGTTATCAATGGATGCATACTGAACCTGTAGCTGTTGAAAATTTTGTTTGGAACACTATACAAGCAAATGGTGCTACAGATTTTGGTAAAGCCTGCAATGAACTTAACAATAAACTGTCACGAAACGGATTTTTAAAATCGCCATCTGGTTCAGTAGCACCTGCAATATTCTTTATGTCAGATGGTCAACCAACAGATGATTATAAAGAAGATTTGGATAAATTAAAAAACAACAACTGGTTCAAACACGCTATAAAAATAGCAGTAGCTATCGGAGAAGATGCAGATGCTAATGTGTTATCAGAATTTACTGGAACTAAAGAGGCTGTTGTAACTACACACACTGGTGAGGATTTAAGAAAAATGATTCGATTTGTATCTATAACTTCAACACAGATAGGCAGTAAAAGTCAACCTGTTGCAGATGGTACTATTCAAACAAAACAGGAAGATATGGTGCAACAGGTTCAAGAGTTTGTACAAACGGATCAGTCGCTTGCCGAAAGCAATGTTTCAACAGACGCAGAACACTGGTAACAACATACTATATACAAAAAGAGGCGGCGTCGGTATTGTTTAACGGGTTTAGCTATAGTGTACAAGGCGCAGGTCATAAAGAAAGACAGATAGTTTGCCAAGACTATGCTGCCCATTTTTTCAATAACAAATTTGGCATGGTTGTTGTAAGTGACGGTCATGGCAGTGAAAAACATTTTAGAAGTGATGTTGGATCAAAAATTGCTGCAGGTATATCGATACAAACAATAAACGATTTTATTGCACGCGAACCCGATTATATTGACACGATATTTTCTGATTATGATGAAATACTAAAACAGTTAGCAAGCAATTTAATATATCGATGGAGCAAAAAAATTCATCAACACTTTAACGAAAATCCACTTACAGAAGAAGAACAAACACTGTATGGTGCTGTTAATCCTGAAAAAATTACATATATCTACGGAGCGACGTTAATTATTGCTGTTATGACAAAAAATTTTTGGTTTGCACTTCAAATTGGTGACGGTGCATGTGTAACGATAATTGATAAAGACGTCGCTAAAATTTTTGTTCCAGAAGATGAGCGACTTGTATTTAATTTTGTTACTTCTTTATGTGACTCAGATGCCATTGGAAACTTTAGATACTATTTTAGTGAGATCAATGAAGAAAAACCCATGCCATTAGGCATAATTGTATCGTCTGATGGTGTTGTAAACTCGTTTAAAGAAGATAGTTTTTTAGATTTCAACTGTAAAATTCTTAATCTTTTTATTTCTCAAAAAAATGCTTCTGAAAAAGTTGAAAAATTTTTACCAATATTATCGGAAAAAGGAAGTAAAGATGATGCATCTATAGCAGGCATATATTTTACGTGCCAAACAAAAATCTCTGCATAAAACGTGAAAAAAATAAAACATTCCCAATTTTTACATCTATTAATTCAACACTGTCAATATAATAACCACAACTATGCCAAACACAAAAAACTACTTATCCCAGCCAAAAATAAATTACCCATACCAGTAAAAACTCATAAATTTACCCCACAAACAATGTAACCCAATTTTTTAACCAACAAACAAATTATAGATTAACAGCATTGACTAAACATTTGATAAAAATAAAAAATGTGTCTTGTATTGATAGTTTGAAATTGGATTTTTGAAGCAGGGTTATTGTTTTTCAATTTTTCATATTTGGATGTTAAAAACATGTGGTGTGGTTTCATGTTTATTAGTGATTTTAATGTGTTTTTTAGAAATTGTACTTGTATAACTAAATACTAAAATATGGGTTAAAAGTTGAGATACCAACTGTATTATATTTTTGACCAATGTTTTGCGAGAGCAGTTAGGGCATCTTCAAATAAATAATTTTGTGGTATTACATCAACTTTTATGTCAAGTTCTTTTAAGACTTGTGCAGTAGTTGGGCCTATTGCTACTATTGTTATTTTTTCTGCTAATAGTTTCCGTAGTTGTTCTATTGATGATTTTTCAGTAAGCATTTTAAAAATATTTTTTACACTAAGTCCACTACCAAAAAGAATTGCGTTAATACGCCCATTTGTAAGGTCTTCATAGAATTTGTTTATTAATGTTTCATCTACAGGCAGACCTGATTCGTAAACATGAATTTCTTGTACGTTGGCACCCATAGCTGTGAGTTGATTGTTTAATGTTGGAGCTGCACTTGTAGTTCTTGGTATTCTGATTACTTTACCTGACATGTTTGTGGTTTTTAAGACTTCAAGTAAACCATCCGAACTGTATTTTTCAGGAATTATATCAACTCGAATGCCATATGCTTCAAGCTCTTGGGCTGTACGTGGACCAACACCTATGACACAAGTTTTGGCAAGGCCATTTCGTAGCGTTTCTGTTTGATTTATATGTTGAGCAACTTCAAAGAGATGTTTAACGCCATTAGTACTCATTAGAACAACATAATCTACTATGCCTGTTTGTAATTCAGCGATGAATTGTTTCACTGGTTGAACGTTGTTTAAAGGTTTTATTTCAATAGCTGGTATGTAATATGGTACACCATTTTTTTCTTCAATGAGTTTACCAGCTTCTTCTGCTTGACCGATAGGACGTGTTAAAGCAATTGTTTTGCCTTTTAGTTGAGAGGTTGTTTGAACCATGATAGTTTCCTTCCCAATGTTGTTACTTCACCAATTATAATAACTGATGGTGGTTTCAAATTGTTTTCTTTGGATTTAGAAATGATTGTTCCCAGCGTGGCAATTATAGTACGTTGTTGTGGGAGTGTGCCGGATTCAACTATTGCAACGGATTTGTCAGGGTTGATTCCGCCTTTGATTAGTTTGTCTATGATATTTTCAAGAGATTCTACACCCATTAAAATGACCATGGTGTCAACAGCGTTAGCAATTTTTACCCATTCAACAGGTTTTTCTGCTTCACCTGCACGGTGCCCAGTGATAATAGCTACTGAAGCCGCATAGTCTCGATGTGTTAATGGGATACCTGCATACATTGGTGCAGCAATACTGCTGCTAATGCCTGGTATAACTTCAAAAGGTATGCCTTGGGCTACTAGTGCTTCAGCTTCTTCACCCCCTCTGCCAAAAATAAATGGGTCACCACCTTTTAATCGTACAACAATTCCTCCTTCTTTGGCTTTTTGAACAATCAAATTAGTAATTTGATCTTGAGGTACTTCATGTAGGCCTGTACGTTTGCCAACAAAAATACGTTCAGCTGTTGTAGGAACCATATTTAGAACCTCTTCTGTAATGCCTAATCGATCGTAAATAAGGACATTAGCTGTTTTTATTATTTCCACGGCTTTTACAGTTAACAATTTAGGGTCGCCAGGACCTGCTCCAATAAGATAAACTTTACCAAACGCCATACTTTTCACGCCATTCTTTTTCAATATCTTTTGCACCCTGCATTATTAACTCCTCACCAACTTTGAAACCTAATTCTTCAGCCTGAGCAAGTGAGCCTTTAGCAGAGGCAAAAATTTTCTTTCGCTCATTAAGAGAATATATGTAACCAGAAACAGTTAAAGTATCATCGATGCTTTGTCCAACCGCACCAATAGGCACTCTACATCCTCCAGCAAGTTTTAAAATCAAACTACGTTCTGCAGTAACTTCAGCACGCGTAGTTTTATCTTCTATACACTGTAAAAACTCTGTTAAATCAGTATTTCCTTCTTTAGTCATTATAGCAATTGACCCTTGTCCAGCTGCAGATGGAAATGTATCCAAAGATAAACGTTGAGTCATTTGATTGGTAATCTGCATACGCTCAAGTCCTGCTTCTGCAATAATAACACCCGTTAATTCACCATTTAATACTTTACCAATTCGAGTGTCTACGTTTCCACGTATTGGTTCAACTTCTAAATCAGGACGGACATATTTTATTTCAGCTAATCGTCTTAAACTACCTGTACCAACAACAGACTGATTAGGTAAATCTTCAAATTTAATATTATTTTTAGAAATAAAAACATCACAAGGTGAATCACGTTTAGGAATTGCAGCAAGCACTACACCTGTTTGATGATCCACTATTGGTACGTCTTTTAAACTGTGAACTGCAAAATCAATTTGACCAGAGGCAACTTTTTGGTTAATTTCTTTTTCAAAAATACCTTTAGTATCAATACTAAAAAATGGTTTACCTGATTGTTTATCCCCTTCAGTTTTGATAATTTTAAGTTTAAAATCTACTTCAGGATGTTTTTGACGAATCTGTTCAAGTGTACGGTTTGTTTGAGCTAAGGCAAGTTTGCTTCCTCTTGTGCCAACAGTGTAAATCATAAAGCTTGCTCCTTTGAGGCTGTCATTAAAGCTTTGTCAAATGCGTTGATGGTGTTGTTTATGTCTTCAGGTAGATGTGCTGTTGAAGTAAAGCATGTTTCAAATTGAGATGGAGGAATAAACACGCCTTGTTTGAGAAGTTCATGAAAGTATGTGTTAAACATTTTTATGTTTGAAGATTTAGCACAGGCATAGTCAGTTACAGGTTGATTTGTGAAAAATATTTGGTAAAGTGAGGCAATGTTACATATTTGTGTGGATATTTTATAGTTTTTTGACAGATCAGATAATGCTTTACTAAGTTCTTTAGTGGTTTTTTCTAGTTGGGAATAGATTTCATTCTTTTTTTGTTTTAAAATGTTAAGTACTGTGTAACCGGCTGTTGTTGATATGGGGTTCCCGCTAAAGGTTCCCGCTTGATATACTCCACCTGATGGGGAAACGTTTTCCATAATTTCGGTTTTGCCTCCAAAGGCTGCTATTGGAAAACCGCCGCCAAGTACTTTACCCATGGTTGTCATGTCGGGTTTAATGTTAAAATATTCTTGGGCACCTCCAAGTGCAAGGCGGAAACCTGTAATGATTTCATCAAAAATAAGTATGATGTCGTATTGGTTGGTTAATTTGCGCAGAGTAGTTAAGTAGTCGGGTTTTGGTAGTATTAAGCCGACATTTGCAAGTATGGGTTCAACAATTATTGCTGCAATATTTTGGCCTTCATTTTTTAGTGTTTTTTCTATGGCTGCAACATTATTGTAGGGTAAAACAATGGTGTTTTTTGTTGTTTCTTTAGGAATGCCAAGTGAGTTTGGAATGCCAAAAGTTGTAGCTCCTGAACCAGCTTTAACGAGTACAGTGTCGTGTGCGCCGTGAAAACAGCCTTCAAATTTTATGATTTTATTGCGTCCAGTATGCCCTCTTGCTGTACGTATGGCGTGCATTGTAGCTTCTGTTCCAGTATTAACAAGTCGTGTCATTTCCATACTTGGCGATATTTGTTGAATTAACTCTGCAAAGGCTGTTTCTTTTTCTGTTGGAATACCATAAAGAGTGCCGTCTTTAAGTTGAGTTTTTACTGCTTCTATAATTTCAGGGTAAGCGTGGCCAAAAATCATGGCTCCATAAGCGTTACAGTAGTCAATGTATATTTTATCGTCAGCGTCAAAAAGTTTGGATCCCTTAGCATGTTTGACAAAAAAAGGGTAAGGTTCAAACGCGCGGACGGGACTGTTTACGCCTCCAGGCGAAATTTTTTTTGCTCTTTCAAAGAGGGTTTGAGAGAAATTGTTTTCACTCAAGTATAGTTCAACCATGCGTTTACATTTTTAGCGTGATACGTGATGATCAGGTCAGCACCTGCGCGTTTAATATTTGTTAAAATTTCATGTATCGCTGCTTGTTCGTCAATCCACCCATTCAAAGCAGCGGCTCTTACCATTGAATATTCACCGCTTGCATTGTAAGCAACTATTGGCACATCAAATGTGGCTTTTGCAAGGCTAATAATGTCTAAATATGCTAATGCAGGTTTAATCATTATCATGTCTGCGCCTTCGCTTATGTCAAGTTCAATTTCACGTAATGCTTCTTTTGTGTTACTTTGATCCATTTGGTAACTTTTACGGTTTCCAAATGTTGGTGTGGATTTTGCTGCTTCACGAAATGGTCCATAAAATGTTGAGGCGTATTTAGCTGAGTAAGCCATAATTGAGGTTTGTTCAAAATTTGCGTCATCTAAAGCTTCACGTATTGCAGCAACTTGTCCATCCATCATGGAAGAAGGTGCAATAATGTCGGCACCTGCATCAGCTTGGCTGACTGCTATTTTACCCAATATTTCAAGTGTTTTATCATTTTGAATTTCTCCATCTTTAATTATGCCACAATGACCATGGTTCACATATTCGCATAGACAAGCATCAGTAATTACAACAAGTGATTCTTTGAATTGTTCTTTAAGAATTCTTGTTGCTTTTTGTATGATTCCATCTTTTGCATAGGCATATGATCCGTTTTCATTTTTTTCTGCAGGTATGCCAAATAAAAGCACACTTTTTATACCTTGTTCCAGAGCAGTTTTTCCTTCGTGAACAATTTGGTCAAGAGGGCAACGGCAGTAACCAGGCATTGCTGTAATTGGCTCGGGTTCTATGATGTTTTCATCAACAAAAATGGGGAAAATTAGATTACTTGGTTGAATTCGAATTTGATTTAACATAGTCCGCATTGCTTCTGTTATGCGGAGTCTTCTCATTCGCACATTTGGAAAGCTCATATTTTGTTGTAGCCTCTTTATTTTTGTACAAGCTTGAGGGCTAACTCTTTAGCTTCACAGAGATTACCCTCTTGTAATGCTTGTTGGATATCAACGTTATTAAGTATCTCGTTTAAAAACTTACTACGCGCACGCTGAACAGGTATGCTGTTTTTAAGTACTCTACGAAGATAGGTCTGTAGTTCAATTTTTAACAAATCTTCAAACGTAATTAATCTTTCAATTCTCTGTCGTAATTCCTTGGCAACAGCAGGACTTTTACCGCTCGTAGAAACCGCAATTTTAACATCACCTACACGTGCAACAGCAGGTAAAATAAAATCGCTCAACTCAGAATCAGACACACAATACACTATGCAACCCACGTTCTTTGCAGCCCTTACAAGCTTTGCATTTAACATAGAATTATTCGTAACTGCCAACAACATATCCGGTTTAGGATTTAACTGGTTAACAAACTGTTGAGTATCACTAACTTGTGTTTGTTGTAACTTGATTTTTCCTTGTTCTGCAAGATTTTTTATCTCATCAGAAAATTCATTACTAATAACAGTAATTTCAACAGGACTATCTAGAAAACTTTGAATTTTCCGATATCCCTCAACCCCGCCACCGACAACCACGACAGTTTTCCCATCAACCTTAAAATCAATAAACAACAATTTCACCATTAAACAAGTGGATCGTAATAGTTAGTTAAGAGTTTTTTAAATTTTTCAACAAACGCTACATAATCAACATTAACATGTTTAGGCACCTTTGCCAAACTAACAAGCAGATCAAGATCTATATAACGTTCAACAACATCTACTGCTTGAGCACCAAAATCGCTATAACAAATTTCCACCTCAGGAATCATACCACGCTTCTCAAATTTCATACTAGGCACAATACCAACAAGTTTAACACCCACATTTTCAAAAGCACATTCTATAATCTTTTTATCCTCATCATTAAGATAACTCGTACTCATTTTATTAAGAATAACACCCGCCGGATTAACCCCTAATAATCTTAAAACATTAACATAATTCAAAACATTAACCAAACCCCCCTCAATACCCTCTTTATCACAAGTAACAACAACAATAACAGGTACACCCAAAGAAGCAGCAACCTCCAAAGTTGAAGCGGGACGACTTTTTTTACTATTCAATAATCCTGTAAAAGCACTCATAGCACCTTCAACAAACAAAAAATTATGCAACTTACAAGCCTCATCAACCGACTCATGAACAGAGCACCATCCACTATCACTAATTTTAATTGAAGAAAAACTTTTAATCGGTTCCTTAACTAAATAAAGTGCAGGCACAGAATCCCTAATATCACCCCCAATCTTAATCAAACCAACATTGTAACCCCTTTTCTTCAACGCCCCTGCCATACCCGTAACAAGAAACGTCTTACCAGAACCACTGCCCAAAGCCGTAACCAACACCATCACAGACACTTTTTTATCAACAGTTATAGGTCGAATATTTGTGTTTATACCTACTTCACTTTTCATCTCTAAAACTAGTTTAGCATTAGCCTTACGAATATCCTGCAACTCCAATTGACTAATACCTAGCGACTTTACAATACTCTCTATAATTAAGGGATTTTGATCAAGCAGGGCATGCACAAAAACACCTACAACATTGCCTTCTTTGTTAGCAATACCTGAAACCAAATCCTGAGGTGCACTACGATAATTAGCATGTTTAATATGCGAAACCAGTATAGGTTTAGCATTACAGTGTAAAATGGTTTTACCGTAAGTATGACAATGGAAACCTGAAACTTCCGCTCCAACAGTTTCACAGATAAAACTATTGTCAACAATTTTAGCTTTAACTTGATCTGTACAAACAAGCGGTTGAAACTCTGCATCAATTAAACCTAAACCTTCACGAATAATAGGAATGGTGGATAAGCGTCCAACATCAGTTCGTTTTGAAATTACTTGAAGCCCTGAACAGATGCCGAGAATAAATTTTCCATCTTTTGCCATGTTTAAAATTTCTTTTGAAACAACAGAATTAATGCTTTGAGATTCAACTAAACTACCTCCTGGAATAATTAGCATGTCTAAAACTTCACTTGCAGGTTTCCCATCTATAAGTCCATCTGCACGCATTAAATCAGTGGGTAGATTTCCAAATTCTTCAAAACAAGGTAACGCGCCAGAAAGGTAGGCTAATCCAATTCTTCGTCTAATTGGCATTAAAAACTCTCCAGCGTTAATTTACGGAAAGCTTATATTTAAAGTTGCGTGGTTTACTCAGCCATGTATCCCTCCGCAAAGACAGATTACATAATCAATGTACGTATAACACATAAAACAGCTCGTGTTCCATTGATGGAAGCAGTAGTGTTTAAAGACAAAATACAGGCGTTAATTGAGCTTCAGTCTATGGAAAATGTTGCGGAATGCCTGATTCTACAAACTTGTAACCGCATTGAAATATATCTTGTAAGTGAAGAAGGTGAAAAAACACTAAATGCTGCTAAACAATATTTAGCTAACCGTGCTTCACACCAGTATGCTGAAGTGTTTAATGCAATAGAGACTGCGCTTAATCGTGAAGCATATGAACATTTGATGAGAATAACAACAGGTTTGGAGTCAATGGTTATTGGTGAAGAGCAAGTGCTTAATCAAGTTTGGGATGCCTATTTAGAAGCTGAAAAAGCAAAAACTGTAGGTCCAATTCTTAAGCATATATTTAATCGTTCAATGACTGTTGGGCGACGGATTAGAGATGCTACAGGAATCAGTAAAGGCGCGGTTTCAGTTGGTTCAGCAGCAATAGAACTAGCAGCTACTTTACTTGGTGATTTAGCAGACAAAAAAATTCTTGTTATGGGTGCTGGAGAAACAGGTACATTGGTAGCCAAAGCTTTAGCTAGGCGTTGTTTAAGTCCTATTCTTGTTGCTAATCGTACATATACTCGCGCGTTAGCTTTAGCTGAGAATCTAGGTGGTCAAGCGGTAAAATTTGATAATTTTCAAAATGTTCTGGTTAACATGGATGTAGTTATTTGTGCTACGTCAGCACCGCATCTTTTGTTAACTAAAGAGATTGTTTCTTATAGTATGAGTCAGCGTACTAGTCAAAATGATTTAATCATTATTGACATTTCTAATCCTCTTAATGTTGGGAAAAATGTTCAAGAAATTCCAAAAGTAAAACTTTATACAATTGATGATTTGCAGCTTATTGCGGAGAAAAATTTGGTTGAACGTCAAAAATGTGTTGAAAAAACATGTCAAATGCTTAATGATGAATTAATTATTCTTGATGATGATTTGAGAAAGCTTTCGGTGCGGTTAATTATTTCAACGCTTTTATCTGATGCTGAACAGGTAAGACAAAAAGAATTAACTAAAGCAATTAGTATATTAGGTGATGTTGATGATAAAAAGCGTAAAATTATTGACGATTTAACAAATGTTCTTCTTAAACAGACTTTTTTACCCGTTGTCGAGAATTTACGCATAGCTGCAAGCAAGGATGATAAAGAAGTAATTAATATTGCAATAAAATTGTTTGATAAAGAAGGGAAAAATGGGTTTGACAACGAAGATGCAAGATAGTGTTGGTTTAATTCTAATTGGGCACGGGAGTAAGTTACCTCATAACAGAGAGAATCTAGAGAAAATAGCTGCTATGATATGTAGTCGTGGCAAATTTAAAACTGTAGAAATTGCTTTTATGGTACGTGACACTCCAACTGTTAATGATGCAGTGGATATGATTGTAGAAAAAGGGGTATCTAAAATTGTACTAGTTCCTGCATTTCTTGCTGCTGGGGTTCATACTACTGAAGATATCCCAGGTCTTATTGATGTAAAAGAAAGGGAGCCTAAATTAAAAGCTAAAGGAATTGAACTTGTATATGGTGAACCTATTGGTAGTGATGAGCGGATTGCTGAAATTTTAGAAGAAAAAGCACTTAAAGCTTTAGGCCAAGAAGTAAGAAAAGACAGCGAAATTGTTGATGCTTATTCGGTTTCAGCAGCAGGTAAAATAGTGGATAAAAGTATGATGCTCATACGGCAGGCAATTAGTGATGATTTAGCAAAGTTTCCAAAATATAAAGTACCTATTGTTGAACGTGTGGTTCACACAACTGCTGATCCAGAGTTTGCTAAACTTTTAGTAATTAGTGATGACGCAGTTAAAGCAGGTGTAGATGCAATTAAAGCAGGTGCAAAAGTTGTAACTGACGTTAAAATGGTAAAAGCAGGAATAAATGAGGCTCGTTTAAAAAAGTTTGGAAGTCAAATCTACACATATATGAATGATGAAAGAGTTATGGATCTTGCTAAAAAGGAAGATTTGACACGTTCAGCTGCAGCTATGCGTTTAGCTATAAAAGACGGTTTGGATGGTGCAATTATTCTTGTTGGTAATGCGCCAACTGCAGTGTTTGAGTTAGCAGATCAAATTAAAGCAGGTAAAGTTAAACCTGCATTAATTGTTGCAGTTCCAGTTGGTTTTGTAGGTGCATCTGAATCTAAAGAAGTAACTGAAAAATTATCCATTCCATATGTGGTAACCCGAGGCCGAAAAGGCGGTAGCACTATTGCTGTTGCTGTTTTCAATGCGTTGCTTACTCTTGCAGAAGGTAAACTTTACGGTTAAAGGTGAATAGAATGGTAAAGTTTCTTAAATATGGTATAACAACGGGGGCAACCGCTGCGGCAGCAGCTAAGGCGGCAACAATAGCCGCTCTTAAGGAGCCAATAGATCGCGTAGTTATTCCTACACCTATTGGTTTACGTTTTGAAGTTCCCATAAAATCCAGTCGAAAACTCACTGAAGACACTGCAGAAGCAATTGCTATAAAAGATGCAGGTCAAGACATAGATGCCACTGATAAAATGGAAATTGTTGCATCTGTTAGACTTACCAATGATGGAAAAATTGTTATACGAAGTGGGATTGGAGTGGGTGTGGTGACTAAACCTGGTTTGCAGGTTCCTATAGGTGAAGGTGCAATTAATCCTGTTCCAAAAGCAATGATAACTCAAGCTGTAAAAGAGGCTTTACCCCATGGTAAAGGAGCTGAAGTAGTTATAAATGCGCCTGAAGGGGCAAATATTGCTAAAAAAACAACAAATGCTAAATTGGGAATTAATGGTGGAATTTCAATTCTTGGAACAACTGGGGTTGTGAAGCCTTTATCACTTGAAGCTTGCAGACGTTCTTTGGTACCACAAATTGATGTTGCAATTGCCAGAGGATATAAACGACTAGTTTTTGTTCCAGGCAATATAGGCGAAAAAATTGCTAAAAAAGTTTTCAACGTTCCTGAAGATGCAATTATCCAAACAGGCGATTTTGTTGGTTACATGCTAGATAAAGCTGTTGAGAAAGATATTAAAGAAATCATATTTATAGGGCATTCAGGTAAAATAGTCAAGTTAGCAGCAAACATTTTTAATACACATCACAAAATGGGTGATGCACGTAATGAAGTTATTGCGTCCTATGCTGGTGCTGTTGGAGCCTCAACGCAGATAATTAATCAACTATTAACTGCTAACACGTCTGATGAAGCATCAGAAATTTTAGAACCAACCGGTCTTTTAGAAAAAACTTATGAGCGAATAGCTGCTCGTGTTAATCAACGTATCAGTGATAAGGTAGAAAACAGAATAAAATTAAGCATAATTATCGTTGCCATGGACGGCAAAGTTTTAGGTATGGATAAAAATGCAAAGGAGAATACGCCATGGTTAAACTTAACATAGTGGGTGTTGGACCTGGGAGTGCAGATTACATTTCTCCAATTGCATATAAAACAGTGTCAAAATCTCAAATAGTAATTGGAGCACAACGTAGTCTGGATTTATTCAAAACAGATATACACGGTGAAATTCAGGTTCTAACAGCAAAAAATCTAAATGACTTACTCAAATATGCAATTGAATCAACAAAAAACGGTAAAACTGTAACAGTTCTATCAACTGGTGATCCAGGATTTTCAGGATTACTTAAATCAGTTCTAAATACTAACTTAATTGCTCCTGCCAGAATAAATGTAGTTCCAGGCATAAGTGCAATTCAAACATGTGCTGCTAAACTTGGTCTATGTTGGGATGAAGCTTGCTTATTTACTTTTCATCAAGGTAACATAAATACTGCAAAAAAAACTGAATTAATCAATTGTTTAAACGCTGGCAGAAATATAATACTTCTTCCAGATGCAAAAAATTTTTCGCCAAAACAAATAGCTGAGTATCTCATTGAATCAGGTTTTGACTCAGATATGTCAGTGTTTATATGTGAAAATTTGACTTTAAGTGATGAAAAAATTGTTGAGAGCACTTTGAAAGGGGTTTTAGGGGCAAATTTTGGTGCTTTATGTGTAATGGTTATCAAAGCAAAATGTGAGGCTGTATAATGGTGGCAATTTGGAATTACAAAACTCCGGGTGTACCTGATGAGTATTTTCTTACAGATGAAAATGTGCCCGGTCCAACTAAAGAGGAAGTACGTGTTATAACAATTTCTAAAGCTCGTTTAAATGAGGGTGACACAGTTATTGATGTAGGTTGTGGTACAGGCGGTTTAACTGTTGAGGCAGCACTGCAGGTTGGTACACAAGGGAAGATTTATGCTATTGATGAAGATGTTGTTGCGGTAAAAGTAACACAGAGTAATGTTGAAAAGTTTGGTGTTCAAGACCGTGTTGTTGTTAAACATGGTAAAGCTCCTGCTGGTTTGTCAGATTTTCCTGTTGCAAACGCTGTGTTAGTTGGTGGGACTGTGGATTTACGGGAAATTCTTCAAATAGTTCAAACTAAACTTGTGCAAAATGGAAGAGTTGTGGTTAATGCAATTCTTTTAGAGACTGCAACTATGGCTGTTGATGAGCTTAGAAAGTTAGGGTTTAAAAATGTTGATGTTACAAATGTTTCGGTGTCTGTAGGAAAACAAATTAAAAGTGGTACTATGATGTTAGCTAGAAATCCAATTACAATTGTTTCAGCATTAAATAGGTGAAATGTGAATTGACAGGTAAATTTATTGGTGTAGGTGTAGGTCCAGGTGACCCAGAATTAATTACGATTAAAGCTTCAAAAGCATTACAGGTAGCCGATATAATTTGTATTCCAAAGGCTAATGTTGATAAACCAAGTCTTGCAGTGACTATGATTACACAAATTCTTGAGAGTCGTAAAGTTAAACCTGAAATGCTTGAGCTTATTTTTCCTATGACTAAAGATGACATTAGTAATCAAGAACTTTGGGACAAAAACGCAAATATTATTGCCAAACAAGTAAATATTGGTAAAACTGTGGTTTTCATCACTTTAGGGGATCCCATGTTTTACAGCACATTTATTTACTTATATCAGAGTCTGCAGAAAGGCCATCCAAACTTAGAGTTGGAAATTATTCCAGGTGTTAGTGCCTTTAATGCATGTGCAACAAGTGCAAGAATTCCTTTAGCTGAAAAAGAAGAACTTGTAACGGTTATTCCATCGGGTCTTGATGAAAAATTAGTTGAAGAAGCAGCTAAATATTCCGACAATTTGATTTTTATAAAGTGCGCTTACCGCTTAAAAGAGTTAGTTCCAGTTTTGGAACGTGCAGGGTTTAACGAGAATAGCGTAATTGCACTTGTTCGACGTTGCAGTATGCCAAATGAGGCTGTAACGGTAGGCAGATTATGTGACGCTATGCATTGGAATATTAGTGAAGATTATTTTACAATTGCAATTGTAAAGAAAAAATATTTCATAAGTAATGATAAAGTGATGTATGATGAATAAACTTGCAATTATTGGAGCAGGCTCCGGGGATCCCGAATTAATTACTTTAAAAGGTAAACGTTACCTTGAACAAGCAGATATTGTTGTCTACACAGGGTCACTTCTAAATCCAGAATACTTAAAATACGCCAAACCAACCGCAGAACTCTATGACAGTGCAAAAATGAGTCTGCCAGAAATGTTAAAAATCATGGTAGACGGTATAAAATCTGATAAAAATGTAGTTCGACTACACGATGGAGACCCAAGTTTTTACGGTGCAATTCAAGAATTAATGGACGAACTTGACAAAGAAAGTATTGAATATTTCCGTATTCCGGGTATAAGCTGTTTATTGGGTGGAGCAGCAGCATTAAATCGAGAATTAACTTTACCAAATATTTCTCAAACAATTATCATTACCCGTCCAGAAGGTAGAACACCAGTTCCAGAGGCCGAAAGTATTAGCAAATTAGCACAACATCAAGCAACTATGGTTATTTTTCTGGGCACACCTCACATCGCAAAAGTTATGGTAGACCTACAGAAAGGTGGTTACCCAAAAGATACTCCTGTTTCTGTTGTGTATAAGGCAACATGGCCCGAACAAAAAATTATTAAAGGTACCATAGCTGATATTGTTGAGAAAGTAAGAGCTGAAGGAATAACTGAGACTGCTTTGATTTTTGTAGGAAAAGTTATGAACCCAAAAGTTTATGATTTATCAAAGTTGTATGACCCAACATTTACCACTGGTTTTCGCAAAGGTGAGGAACCAAATGTTCCCTAGAGGTATAGCTGTTATTGCTGTCACGCGACAGGGTGTAGAGACAGCCATAACCATAAAACAAACGTTAGATACTGAAGGTTTAAAAAACTCTGTTTTTGTGCCAAGAAAATATTATACAGGAAATGTCTGTAATTTTGTGGAAAAAATGGGGGATTTTGTAAAAGAAAATTATTGTAAATTTGATGCTATTGTTGCAGTTATGGCAACGGGGATAACAATTCGTGCCGTAGCACCATATTTAGAAAGCAAACTTACTGATCCTGCAATTGTTGGTGTTGATGCATTAGGAAAGTTTGTTATAAGTTTGCTATCTGGACATTATGGTGGAGCTAATGATTTAACTAAAATTATTGCCAAGGGTATAGGTGCAACACCTGTTATAACTACAGCATCTGACTCTATGGGAAAACAAAGTATTGATGAACTGGCCAAAATTTTACATTTAACTATTGAAAACCCGAAAAGTTTAGTACCTGTTAACGCGGCAATTGTTAATGGTGATCGTGTGGTGTTAGTTTTGGTGGGCGATGTAAAGATTCCTGTTGATGTTGTTGAGGGTTTTGAGGTTAAGTGGGTAAAGAATTGTGATGAAGCGGTAGAAATTGTTAAATGTTATGATGCGGGTGCAGTTGTAACTCGCGAGTTAGTAAAACTTGATTTTAGTAAACCTGTTACTTTGCTTAGGGCAAGACGTATTGTTGTTGGTTTGGGTTGCCGTAAAGATTCATGTTGTGAACATTTAGTTGAAGCTGTAAATGTTGCGTTGAAAACTGTTGGTTTATCCGCTGGACGAATTGACGTGTTTGCGAGTGTAGATATTAAACAAGATTCTGCTGCGATGCTTAATGCAGCTAAATTGTTTAATCTACCCTTCGAATTTTTAAGTGTCGAAGTATTACGTAGTTTAAGTCATCAAGATTTATCTCCAGACTCAAAGCTGGTTCAAGAAAAAATTGGTGTTGGAGGAGTATGTGAACGAGCAGCATTAATAATAGCGGGAAAGAATTCAAACCTGATACTCAAAAAAATATGCCTAAACGGGGTAACTGTGGCAATAGCCGAGGGCAAATAAGTGTAGTCGGAATTGGTCCAGGTAACATTGAATATATGACTCCAAAAGCGCGTGTTGCAATTGAAGAAGCAGATGTAGTAGTGGGTTATAAGACTTATATTAAACTCATCCAAAGTATAGTTCGCAAAGATGCAGAGATTATTTCAGGGACAATGGGTAAAGAAGTAGAAAGAGCCAAGATTGCCGTTAAGAAAGCTAATGAAAACCATAAAGTCATCATGGTTAGTAGTGGGGATCCAGGCATTTATGGTATGGCAGGNATTGTGTTGGAAGTTGCAGAACAAGAAAAAACACAAGTTCCTATAGAAATAATACCTGGTATAACAGCAGCATCGTCAGCTTCAGCTATATTAGGTGCGCCATTAATCAGTGATTTTGCCGTAATCAGTTTAAGTGATTTGTTGACTCCAATGGGAAAAATAGAAAAAAGGTTAGAACTTGTTTCACAGGCAGATATGTCTATAGTGCTCTATAATCCCCAAAGTCAAGGCAGAATTGAACCCTTAATTAAGGCGTATGAGATTATGGCAAAATACATGAACCCTGATACTATAGTAGGTATTGTAAAACAGGCAGGCAGAGAAGGACAAAAAGTAAAAATAACGACCTTAAAAAATTTACTCACAGAAGAAATCGATATGTTAACTACAATAGTAATTGGTAATACTGCAACTAAATTAATCAACAACAAAATGGTAACAGCACGAGGATATAACCTCACAAATTAGGTTCTGAAAAATTGTCCTGTTTTTTCTTTAGGAAAAAGTTTTTGGAAAAAATGAATGTTTATAAGGTAGTTGTATAATGTATGTGTAGGTTTGCCGGCCAGAGGGCGCGGGTTCCACCTGATCCCGTTCCGAACTCAGAAGTTAAACCGTGTTCCGTTCCCAACTGTAGTGCGGTCTTCGGCCGCGTGAAATCGGGAAAGCTGGCTGCCTACTTGTTTTATTTTTAAGTAAATTTGAGTTGATAGTTAGCATAGCTTTATTACTGAGAGGATATAGTTTTTTGTGAAGTGGTGTAAAACGTGACTTTAATTCCCACAAATGATATGATATCTCAATTAGTTTCAAATCTGTCCATTCGTTCGAACCAATTTTTTGGTGGTGGTGGTGATGGTTGGACATCTTACATAGGTATTCTTATGTATGGAGTAATTTTTGTAATGATGTTTTATGGTCAACGACTCCAAGTTCATATGATGATAAAAGATGTAGAAGGTAGTTTACATAAACTTAAATTTATTAAAGAAGAAGGTCGCAAAACGGCTATAGAAACATTAAAAGATGTGGGCAAACCAACTACCGATATTACATCACGTGTTGACAGGTGTCTAGATTATTTTACAATTAGCCCACAAAGTATGGATCCAGCGGGTATTGTTGCTAAACTTGATCATATACTTGATGTACGTGATCAACGTATAAAAGATGATGTAAAACTCATGATACCACAATGTGAAGGTGACCAGTTAAATAATATGGAAAATACTCTTGAAGCTGCAATGGCGTTAAACTATATCTACAAAGTGGTACGTCACTACTATATTCAAGGGAAAAAAACAATGAGCCTTTACGTGATTATGCAACTACAAATGATTTTACCAATTGTAATGAAAGAGGCCGAAGCTTATGGAGCAGCTTTAAAAGCTTTCTCACAGGGTCAACCAATTGGAGACAGTGTTGGTCCATTAATAGCTGGAAAATTAATGTATGGGCACGAAGTACGTGAAGTTTACAAAGATTGTGTTGTTGCCACAGTTCCATTTGAAGGTCGGACTGCTATAGTTATGAAAGCTAAAGGACCAGGCGGAAATGTTGGCAAACCCGGTGATGCAATAGAGACAATTATTGAAGAAAATGAAGGTAAGATTGCAATGTTGATTATGATTGATGCAGGCTTAAAACTTGAAGGTGAAAATGTTGGTGAAGTATCAGAAGGCATTGGCTCTGCAATCGGAGGTCCAGGTGTTGACGCATTCAAAATTGAAGAAAAACTAGTAAAATACAAAATCCCCATAAACGCAATCATTATTAAACAAGATATAGGCGATGCAGTTTCACCAATGCGTAAAGAAATTCATGAAGCAGCAGACAAAGCAATTGAACTTGTAAGGGAACTAGTCTTAGAACGAACAAAAGAAAACGATACCTTAGTTATCTTTGGTGTAGGTAACAGCATTGGAATAGGACAATAAAATAAAGAGGGAAAAACATGACACAAAATCAAACAGCTGCAAATAAAATTTCAACCTACATACTGCTCATAGTTGTAACAGTTATGGGGTTAGCCATTGTATCAATATTTAGTGCCATTTATGCTTACACATTAGATCAAACTATAGAAGCAGGTTTTCTGGCCTTAATTGGCGCATTTGGATTAGCTTTATCAGGTATGGTTCTTTACCAAAGCAAACGCAGAGTAGATGCAATGAAAATTGAAGCACCAAAAATGATGACATACATTGAATGTAAAAATTGTGGCACAAAAACTACACGTGAATTTCAACGCACCGATTTCGTCTTTAAAGAACTTGACGTATGCCCAAAATGTCCAGAACAAAAACAAATGATAGTTGGCATATACAAAGAAATAAAAGAAAAAGAAAAAACATATGCAATCTAACTAAAAATATATAACCTAACTTTTTTTTTAGGTTAAAACTTCACAACCATCTTCTTTTATCAAAAGTGTATGTTCTGCCTGCGCAACAGGTCTTTTACTTGCCTCAATAAACACGGGATAACTCATTATAATTTTTAACATTAAAAGTTCCTTAAACGCCTCAAAATGACGTTCTTGTGGCACAACACCAATTAACCAACGCTCAGCAAATGGCAGAGTTCTAAAATTTGTTTCTATATGCTTTAACAATTGTTTAGCATACACATTTTTAACAGATTTTGCACGAACAAGACGAAAAATAGTGTTTTGTGAGCCATCATCAACACGTCCAATAGCATCATGATGAGTAACGAAAGGTTCAACAGCAAAAATGTCACCTGCACACATTTTTGTAACAGCTAAAGTAGCAACATTAGGTATACTTGTTCCAGCATGAATTAAATACCTGCCCACAGAATGCCCCGTAAGGTTAGATATAGGTTTAAAACCGTGATTACGAATAACAGTTTCAATAATGCCACCAACACGACCAGTCGTCATACCTCCATGAACACTATCAATCACAGTTTTCAAAGCATGTTCTGCAGTCGCAGTCATACTTCTACCCTCAGGATTAAAAGACACCGTAAATGCAGTGTCCGTCACATACCCGTCAACCTGCACGCCCATATCAACTTTTACTGTTGCACCAACAGGAATTACACTCCTATCGCCTGGAGGCGAAGTATAATGTGCAGTAACCTCATCAATACTAACATTACAAGGAAACGCTGGTAACCCACCTTTACTGCGAATAAGTTCTTCTGCGCGTTCACACACATCTATCACGGGCATGTTTTCTGCTACATAATTCTTCATCTCTTCACGGGCTGCACACAAAATTCGCCCCGATAGTCTAAACTTTTCAAGCTCCTCTAAATCGTAAGGCATACAAATAACACACTAAACAAAAAACACAATAACGTAACTTAAATTTATTGGCGCAAATACAAACACTACAACAAGCAACACAAAAAATAATAACAAAAAGAAACTAGCTGCTTCCAATAAATTTAAATGTCTTCATTTAATCTTTATGGAAAAGACTAAGTTTCGGGAGGTAGCTCAGCCTGGCAGAGCTCTCGAGCCCGTTAACTCGCTTAACGGACGGAGATGCTGTAGAGGTCTACCCACGGTGGGCTTTGTTCTAGCCTGTCTAGGCCACAGAAACCGAGCTGTCGCAGGTTCAAATCCTGCTCTCCCGACCAAACAAAACCTTATGTCTGAACAGTTTTCGTTATTACGGTGATTTAAATCGAGATTGATTTCGGCATTTTTTTAGATTTTACTTTTCGGTTTGAACTGTCGATTTAAAGATTTAGAGTGCCTATATGGTAAATTGAATGTTTTTTGGTGAATGTTGTGTGTGCGGCGACTCAGGAAAAACTTGCTTTGGCGTTAAGCTGTGAGAAATCTAAGAGTTCTAAGGTATTTGCGGTAGAGTTGAGGTTTAATAGTGATATTGTGGAAGTGTGTTGGGTTGTATGTGGTGTGGTTTTAGGGTTTTGCGGAGTGCTAAGCCTGTTGTTTGTACGGTAAGACGTAGGGGTCGGTTGGGTATGTTGTTAATGTGTATCAATATTGGGTGAAAAACCAGATAAAAAAGTGAATTAACTTCTGTAAATGGTACCCTAATTCAATCGTAAAAGGATTTAAAAGTTGTAGAAAAGAAGAAGAATATTGGGCTATGAGTAAAGAGTTGTTATCGAAAAATCATGTTGTATACAGTGAAATCGTAACAATTATTGAGAGGGCTCGTGAGAACGTCTTTCGTGTTGTGAATTGCGAGTTAATTTTGATGTACTGGTAAATTGGTGCATATGTCAGCGGCAAGGTCAAACACAATGGTTGGGGTAAATCCGTTGTTGAGGACTTTGCACGGTTTATTCAAGTCAAGCATCCGATTTCAAAGGCTTCTCAGCTTCTAACATCTGGCGTATGCGCCAGTTTTATGCAACATATTGCGGAAACGAAAAACTCGCAACACTGTCGCGAGAAATTATATAGTCAAACAATTTGTTAATTATAACAAGAGCAAAAACTGAGGAAGTATGGACATTTTATTTACTGCTAAATCAGAAAAATAGTTATTCTGCACGAGAACTTGAGTGGCAGATTGATAGTATGCCAAGCACTGCACAATACCCTAATAAAACCGTTAAAACACTAATATATTCAATCTAATAAAGTCGTTAGAAGGTATGTAGATGAAAAATTGTATCGCATGTGGTATGCCCATGAATAACTCGGCTGATTTTGCAATGAATGATGAAACCAAAACCTATTGTGTTCATTGTATTCGTTCGGATGGGGTGATGAAGTCTTTTGATGAGGTAAAAGAAGGCATGACATACTTTATCATCCAGACGCAGGGATTGTCTAGTGAAGCAGCTGAAAGCGTAGCACTGTCTGCGATGAAAAATCTTCCAGCATGGAAAAATTATTTCACTTAAAGTCGCATTAATTTTTGCGATTACAATGCTTATCAAAAGTCTTCTTTTAGGCCAATTCGGTAGGCATAATGGAAGCAATAAGAACAATTACCTGTACCAATACAAGTAGTATCCAAAAACATTTACATCAACTACATCTGTACCAATCACAAAGGCATCACACATACCGAAAGGGGAATCATAATCAATCCGACGTTTCGCCAGATTTTCCCACTATGTTTGTGAGCAAAAACCCACCGGGATGTCTGTAAACTAGCCAAAGTTATGAACTAAACTAAAAACCAACTTATTCAAAATATTTAAACAATAAAAAACGTAAAAATACTTTTAAAACATGAATTTTTAGAATTGTTTGCAACAATAAAAATTCTGTGACCTATTTTTCAGACAATCTCCCGCGTATCTTTATTTTTCATCGACATCTTGGTTCGGTAGCCACATATAAAATTAATTTTAGCTGGAACATTTTTAACAAAAAAACTCCAATACCAATCATCATTAAAGGAATCAACAAGACAACAATCAACATATAAACCCAATCCACCAAACATCTCAAATACTCAACTTTACCTTTACGTCTACTCCATTGCAGTACATAACTCATTAAATAACAACTTAGTCTGTTCACTGTCACTAAAACTCAGATAGATGTCTTTAGCACCCTCACGCTCAATACGTATTGTAGGGGAACTATTTTTATGCACAAACAACAAAGTCTCTCCAAGACTATTCGACTGAAAATGTCCTTTCCAAACATCAAAACCGCCATACCCATTAACTCGCCTGCCAACATCAAACTCGCTCATACTTTTATCTAAAAGAGACACATCAACTATATCTGAAAAAGCAACAGTTACCCCATACATACCTTTAATTTGTATGCTATCCTCAAAAACATTCACTATAGGCTCATTTGCACTATAAATTAACACTATACCAACCGTAACAAGCACTATCACAGCAATAACAATAGAAACAACTTTACCTGCTGTAGCAGCTTTTGTGTTCATTTTTACATCCACAAATGTGTAACTATAAAAATGAATTATAAAAAACTATCATCATAAACTTATGTAAGAACAAGCATATTTTTTAATGCGCTAGTACGTGTTTAGGTAGATCATGTATAACTGAGATTCACTTGCTTGTCGAACACAATAAATTATGGATTCTGGTATAAACGCTTACCAAGTTCTAAATACACACTGAATGGAGTGTTTAAATTTTCTTTAGTTCTTTGAGTACGTTCTCTTTGGTTGTTTTGGTGAACTCTGTTGTAGCAAAAGTTTCTTTCCAAGAATCCAAAAACCACTTATCAGAAATATCAGATATAATTACCAACAGATTTTTTTCAATTATTTTATAGATAAGCAAACATTTTCTTAGCTATCTCTTTAAGGTCATTTGGAATGCCTATTTTTGATAGGTATCTAATTATTCTGCCGATTTCTGTCACCCGTAAGTTCATCAATTCAGCACGTTTAACAAAACGCAACAACCTTCTCTACTGCTTCATCAATTGCCTGTTTCACAAAATGATCTGATATTTTTGTTTCTCTATGGGGAAAATTTACTCCACCCATTTCTTCAAACTGATGAAAACCATATTCCAAAGCCTGCCTAGTTCGAATATTTGTCTTAGAGATTCTCTTCCAGTAAGCCGTCTGATATAACTGATCCCAATTGATTTTACTTCTATTCTTATGCAAAGTGGCAAACGCATCCACAAAAGCCCATCGCTGCAAACACGTAATCACATTATCCTCAATAATCTCTACAAACAAATTTCCAATTTTGCGGTGTTTGACCTTTGATAAATCCTTTGAGCACTCGATTTCAATTTGCCAGCCTTTTGTTTTAGCAAACTCTTGCAATGCTTGCCCATAAGATTTATCGTCTACTTTTAATGTGTAAACTTCTCGGTGAATAAAATCATTATTCCAAAAAGAAGCTGCTGTCTGGGCTGAAACAACCTTAAAATTCTTATCTGTTTTCAAAAAATCCCAAATATCCACAATTTCAGCTGGAACCCAATACCAACCCCACTTGACCCGCTGTATCAAGCCTTGTTTGGATAACTTGTTCAAGTATTCTTTGGCCTTTGGCTCAATGCTTTTTGTAGCCTTAACTCTAATTAAACTTCCTTGATAAGGGATCAATTTTCTAAGGAAGTCGGTCAAATAATTAACCATTTTATTCACCTTTTACTATTGTTTGGCAAACTACTTTAAGATGTACTTTAGGCGTTTATGGAATAGACACAATACCTTGTAATTACAAGCGGTGAGCTGGCAACAAATGAAAAGCTATAGCACATTTCAAATGCGCAAACAACATTGTAAGAGTATCTTTATTTGAACTCAAGAAAATCAACAATTTTTACACATAAACTTTAAGTAAGAAAAATCTTACCATGTATTCGTGAATCTAAATGGTCGAAGCATCAACCACCAAGGTTTCCTCCAAAGGGCAAGTAGTTATTCCAGCAAACGTGCGGAAAGCTGCAAGTCTAAAAAAAGGCGAAAAAATCCTCGCCATAGCAATCAACGACACCATAGTCCTTAAAAAAATCGTTGACAAATCCTTCCAAGAAACTCTAAGCCCAATATGGGAAAAAGTTAGACAAATGGGTCTTACCGAGGAAAACATAGATGCAATTATCGAAGAAGCACGTACTCAAGATAGTGCTTGACACCAACGTTTGGGTTTCAGCATTAATTTGGGGCGGTAAACCCGCAACGATAGTGGAGTCTGCTGAACAGGGAAGAATTGACATTTTCGTTTCTGAATCCATTGTCGAAGAAATTAGTCGAGTTCTAAACTACCCCAAAATTGAAAAAGTTTACTACCCTCAGATAACTTGTCAACAGTTGATGGAACAGATTCTGAAAAGTACAAAATTTGTGGAAACAACGACAGAGCTTAAAATTATTAAAGAACATCCAGCAGATGACAAAATCATCGAGTGCGCTGTATCTGCCAAAGCAGACTACATCGTTAGCGGTGACAAACACCTGCTCAATGTGGTTGCCTACCAAAAAACACAGATATTACCTGTTAATGAGTTTATGAAATTAATAGAGTAAAAGACTGTTCATTACATAACGTTCTGAAAAGCTAAAATTTATTGTCGTTCCCATGATAAGTAAAACACATAAAACCCATCAAAATATACCGGTAAAATTGTGTTAAAAATTGACATAAAAAATGTCAATTATGTCCGACCCTTAAAACGGTTCAAACCCGTTAGCTCTCCCGATCAAATAAAAACTCTGCATATGGACAGTTTTTTGTTATTGTGGTGATTTAAATTGAAATTGATTTCGACGTTTTTTAGTTTTTACTTTTCGGTTTGGGTCATCGATTTAAAAACTCGGTTATGTCATAAAGTGTTTTAATTAGTGTATGATTAAATGAATCATGTGTCAAAATGATTGCCAACGAATTCTGACATATTTGCAAGCAAACCAAACAAAGTTAACCGATTAGCAGATATAACAGATAATTTAAATATTGTAGGAATCACTAAATAACGCATATTTGATAAAACTAAATTAGGGTTACTGTTATGTGTGAAAATAAGAAAAAATTAACTAAGGAAAACGGGGCACCAGTTGCAAATCACACCGACGTGATTACGGTTGGGCCACGTGGACCGATGGTTTTGCAGGATGTTTGGTTTTTAGAAAAGATGGCTCATTTCGATCGAGAAGTCATCCCTGAACGACGTATGCACGCCAAGGGCAGTGGTGCTTTTGGCAAGTTCACCACTACATGCAACATGACCAAATACACTAAAGCAAATGTATTCTCCAAAGTTGGCAAAGAAACTCCAGTGTTTGTTCGTTTTTCAACCGTTGCAGGCGAACGAGGCGCAGCAGACGCTGAACGAGACATTCGAGGCTTTGCCATAAAATTCTACACCGAAGAAGGCAACTGGGACCTAGTAGGCAACAATACACCAGTATTTTTCATACGCGACCCTATCCACTTCCCAGACCTCAACCACGCCGTAAAACGCGACCCAAAAACCAACATGCGCTCCGCGCAAAATAATTGGGACTTCTGGACAATGCTACCCGAAGCCCTTCACCAAGTCACTATTGTAATGTCTGACCGAGGCATACCAAATGGTTACAGACATATGCACGGATTTGGCAGCCATACATACAGTTTATTTAATGACAAAAACGAACGTGTATGGGTAAAATTCCATTTGAAAACTCAGCAAGGTATTAAGAACCTCTCAGATGAAGAAGCACAAGCTATCATAGCTAAAGATCGTGAAAGTGCACAAAACGACCTGTTTTATGCTATTGAACGTGGAGAGTATCCGCGTTGGACTATGTATTTTCAAATTATGACTCAAGAACAAGCTAAAAACCATCGTGATAACCCCTTTGATATAACAAAAGTATGGAGCCACAAAGAATACCCCTTAATTGAAGCAGGTGTATTGGAGCTTAATAGGAATCCTGAAAACTATTTTGCTGATGTTGAGCAAGCAGCCTTTAACCCCGTTAACATAGTCCCAGGAATAGGGTATTCGCCTGATAAATTATTACAAGGTAGGCTTTTTTCTTATGGTGATGCCCAACGTTATCGTCTAGGTGTCAACCATACCTCCATACCGGTAAACGCTCCCAAGTGTTCTGTGCATTCTTATCATAGGGATGGTCTAATGCGTGTTGATGGAAATTATGGTGCAACAAAAGGTTATCATCCTAATAGTTATGGTGAATGGGCTGAGCAGAAAGAATATGCTGAACCGTCGCTTGCTGTGGAGGGTACTATTGACCACCATGACCCATACCTAAACGATGACTGTTTTTATCAGCCAGGTGATTTGTATCGTCTTATGACTGAGGACAAACGCGCAGTGCTCATCAAAAATACTGCCGCAGATATTGTCTCTGTTACAGATAATATCAAGTATCGTCATGCGGCGCATTGTTATCTTGCAGATGAAGAATACGGACGTCGGCTCGCTGAAGCATTATGTTTAAAGCTTGATAAGGTGATCCAGTTGTCCAAAATGTGCAGAGAGGAAAGACTACAGGCTACAAGCGAAACAGTGTGGAAATAATATAAATACCCAATTTATCAAAATGTGGTTAGAATTCTGGGTTTTGCCCAGTTTCTTGTTTTTTCCCAATTTGTTGGTGGTAGATATTTAGTTAGAAATTAAACGGTGATTCGTTTATTAGACCTTAGTCGTTATTATTTTTTGACGATTTTAATGAGAACCCACAAAAAAACATTAAAAAAACTCAAACAGACAACCTACCAGATATACGAAAATTA
>WRNB01000019.1 GCA_009776805.1 Candidatus Bathycorpusculum grumuli
GTTGTGAATTGGTTGGGTTGTTGTCATGTTATTATTTGTTTTTGGGGGATTTTAAAAGGAGACAGGGCTCTGTATTTAAAGAGTAGGAGCCTCGAGCGGGCCTTGCTCCCGCGGCCTGCTGCTTACAAGGCAGCCGCTCTACTGGGCTGAGCTATCGAGGCACTGCAAACATTTTTGCAACATTAAATAAAAACCTAACTCAAATAAAAGTTGCTGCTAACATCAATGGATTTAACAAAATTGGTATGAGTACAAGATTTTTTGTTTTTTGGTATTTGATGTTTTTTTATTGATTATTTCTGGAAAATTATTTTTGACATATTTTGGTGGGGCTAATTTTTTTGTTTATGTTTTGGTAGTGTTTAAAAATTTGACGCGATTGGTTGTGGTGGTTGGTAAGTGTGTGTATGTTTTGGTTTGTTTTCTATAGCGTACGTTTTTATGTTATTTTAATGAAGGTTTTTACTTTGTTTGGTTGTGGTACTTGATTTTTGGGTGTATAGTGGAATAGCTCAAGTTTTGTACCAGAACTATGTACATATGGATTTTTATGAATTGTTTAAACATAATTTTTAAGCTATTCAACTATATTTTAACATTTAAACTAATCAACTTTTTTGTATTGTTCAGTGTTTATAGTAATGTGTAATCAATTTTTCGACAAATCGTTTTTGGTCTACAGGTAAAAATATTGTTATGTGATTAATCTGATGGGATGTTGTGCCAAAATATGTGTGTTTGTTTTAAATGGTGTAGACTTTAAACTACTATGTATGTTATCGAAGCTTTGTTGATAGGTGAAATTAAAACGGGTGGTTTTAGGTTAATTTGTTTTTATGTGTATACTGTATTAATCGTTTGTTTTTTTGTGAATTAGTAAAATAGTTTATTTTGAATGTGTTGTAAAGTGTTTATTATTGATGAGTTTTTGGTTTTATGGCGCGTAAAAGGTTTTGCCCCGAAATAGTAAATCTGAAACGATAACCTTATATTGCTGATATTCGCTTCTAATGCAATTCAGCAATTATGGATGAACCATAAGTTTGCTAATTAATAGATGCAACTCCCCATGTGATGCATGTGGAGTGAAGGGTGTGACAAGAGCCCACATTAGTCGAAAATGTGTACGCTCACAATGGCACCATGCATAGGTCAACAATACGACGCGCAACACAACAAAATAAAATATATGTAGTAAATACGTATGTGGAGAAAACAAATTTAGGTTTTCACCAAACGCCAAACAAACACTACCATTGGCCTGAACATGTTACGCTGTCTGGAGGATGGCTCGGCTTGAGAGCCGAAGAAGGGCGCGGCAAGCCGCGATACCGCCTCGGGTAAGCGCAAGCAGCTTTAGAACCGAGGATACCTGAATGGGACTTCCTAGTAATGTTCCTTTATGGAACGGGAACTCCCCGAACGGAAGCATCTTAGTAGGGGAAGGAAAAGAAACCAAATACGGGATTCCCTTAGTAGCAGCGAGCGAAATGGGAAAAGTCCAAACCGAATCCCACGGGAAACCTGTGGGAGATGTAGAGTTAAGGACTTGGATTCTTCTAAACTGTTGAAGTTGAAATGACCTGAAAAGGTCTGCCATAGAGGGTGATAGCCCCGTAAACGTAAAGCAGCATGAATTATGTCCAAAGTTCCAGACTACTGTACCCTGGCTTGGGTGCAGAAAGTTGGGAGTCACCAACTTCCAAGACTAAATACGACTCAAGACCGATAGCGCACTAGTACGGTGACGGAAAACTGAAAAGTACCCCGAAATGGGGGTGAAAAGTGCCTGAAACCAGACAGTAACAGACGTGTGTGGCCCGAAAGAGTAGACCCTTTCTGAAGGAAACCGTTGTAAAGCGGCAGTACGAAGGAAGGCGATCAGGGTTACACGTTCCGTCTAGAAACACGGGCCGGGGAGTTTATTGCTATGGCAAGCCTAAGGATGTAAAGTCCGTAAGCACAGGGAAACCGATATGCGCGCAACTCCGTAAGGAGTGAGGCGCAAGGTCTGAAAATGCCTGGAGTCATAGCAATACATACTAGAAACCAGACGATCTAGCCCTGGGCAGGGCGAAGCTAGGCGAAAGCCTAGTGGAGGCTCGAAAGGGTTCTGACGTGCAATTCGTTCCCCAGACCTGGGGCTAGGGGCTAAAGACCAATCTAGTCTGGTGATAGCTAGTTCCTTCCGAAGTGGGCCTGAGCCCAGTCCTGAGCGAGGCAGCTGGTGGGGTAGAGCACTGATTGGGAAACAAGGACTCGAAAGAGTCCACTTTCCTTTCAAACTACGAATCCACCCGCACTTAAGACCTCAGGAGACGGGTTAGTGGGGGTAAGCTCCACGACCGAGAGGGGGACAACCCAGACTAAGGTTAAGGTCCCCAAATGCTGGCTAAATGTCAAACCAAAGAGCGTCGTCAGCCTCAGACAGCGGGGAGGTATGCTTAGAAGCAGCCATCCTTTAAAGAAAGCGTAACAGCTCACCCGCCGAGGCTGACGGCCTCGAAAATTGACGGGGCTAAGCCAGCTACCGATACCTTAGAACGCAGCTTTGGCTGCGCTGGTAGGAAGGCGTCCTAGTTGGGCAGAAGCTGGGCTGTGAGGTCCAGTGGACCGATTAGGATTGCGGATCCCGGTGGTAGTAACAGCAAAGAGAAGTGAGAATCTTCTCCGCCGAAGGGGCCAGGGTTCCCCGGCAACGATCGTCAGCCGGGGGTAAGTCGATCCTAAGGCATAACTTAACCGATTATGTCGAAAAAGGGAATCCGGCTAAAATTCCGGAACCATGGAGGTACGTGCGGTAACGCAAGCTTAGTGTTGACGCTTCGGGGTAAACTGAGCAAGGTCTTCGCCTTGTTTAACTTTATAAACCTGGGGAGTGCCGTAATGGTGAGAACCAGGCGAAATTGGGAATAGCCATCCGTTTTAGGAAGGTTCAGTTGATCTCTGGAGCCACTGAAAAACACATTAAGAAGGATCCTCTATGATCGTACCTAGAACCGACACAGGTGTCCCTAGGCGAGAAACCTAAGGCGTGTCGGGTATACACTAATGCGAGGGAACTCGGCAAATTAGCCCCGTACCTTTGGTATAAGGGGTGCCTGCTCTTTTAGCCTAGTGCTCGGAGAGCAGGTCGCAGTGTCAAAGGGGTCTCGACTGTTTAATAAAAACACAGGAAGCCGCAAGAGCGAAAGCTTGTGAACGGCTTCTGAATCCTGGCCAGTACAGGTACCTGAAACCTGGGTCCAACTGGGCTAAGGGCCTGCAAACGCCGGGAGTAACTCTGACTCTCTCAAGGTAGCCAAATGCCTTGTCGGGTAAGTTCCGACGTGCATGAATGGATCAACGAGGGCCCCACTGTCCCCGCGTAGTACCCGGTGAAACCACATAACGTGGACGAACAGTCCACGATCTCCCAGCGGGAAAAGAAGTCCCTGTGGAGTTTTACTGCAGCCTGCCGCTGGAATACGGTTATGGATACAGAGTGTAGTCGGGAGCCGTCGATCTTGCGTTCTCCGGGACGTGGGGGAGGCAACAATGGAACACCGACTTTCTGTAACCGTGTTTCTTACCGGCTCCTTGTGGGCTGGAACAACGGTAGGTGGGCAGTTCGGCTGGGGCGGCACGCCCTTGAAAAGATATCAAGGGCGCCCTAAGGTTGGCTCAGGGGGGACAGAAACCCTCCGTAGAGTGCAAGGGCAAAAGCCAGCCTGACTGTATCCCAAACAGTAAGGGATGCAGAGGAGAAATCCGGGCTTAGCGATCATCCATGTCCCCGTTGGTGGGGGCTGGATGTGTCAGAAAAATTACCCTAGGGATAACAGGCTTGTCGCGGGCGAGAGTCCCCATCGACCCCGCGGCTTGGTACCTCGATGTCGGCTCTTCCTATCCTGGTCCTGCATAAGGGACCAAGGGTGAGGCTGCTCGCCTATTAAAAGGGAACGTGAGCTGGGTTTAGACCGTCGTGAGACAGGTCGGACTTTATCTGCTGGGAGTGTTGGCTGCCTGAGGGGAAAGGGTCCCTAGTACGAGAGGAACGGGACGCTGTAGCCTCTAGTTAACCGGTTGTCTGATAAGGCAGTTGCCGGGCAGCCACGCTGTTGTGGATAAGAGCTGAAAGCATCTAAGCTCGAAGCCTCTCCCGAAAAGAGGCAGCCATTCCAGTTTCACTGGACGAAGGCACCCATAAAAGATGGGTTTGATGGAGCCGGGGTGTAAGCTAGAAGACTTCGGTCGACTAGCTCAGCCTGCGGCTACCAATCGCCTAAGTTGTCATCAATGGTGGTGTTTGAGCGATATTTGCGTGAGGCCTAAACGATCTTCGCAATGTTAAAGAGCGTTTATATTGTTGATCTATGCATGGGTTACTGTCACAAAATCTATTTAAAATTTTTATTACGTTTGTGTAATCTATTTAAAATTTTTATTACGTTTGTGTATAATAGAATTTCTCGGGAATTATTGTATGTTTTCATAATTGTTTACACCTAAAATTATGCTGCACGTAATTCGTAACGAAGTGTTGTTTGATGGGGTAAAGATTATATCTGTTAAGTGTCACTTACTTTTTTTATTATTAGGGTGTAAAGGCGCAAATTATGGATTTAACGCAGAAAATCCTTGAGCTTAAGAAAGTGAAAAATGCAGTAATTCTTGCACATAATTATGAGCGTCCAGAGGTACAAGATGTAGCTGATTATGTTGGTGATAGTATTGAGCTTAGTCGGAAAGCTATGGATGAAAAAGATGCTGAATTGATTGTTTTTGCTGCTGTGGATTTTATGGCTGAATCAGCTGCGATTTTGAATCCGCAAAAAAAGGTACTTTTGCCTTGTACTGGTGCACGTTGTCCTATGGCTCAAATGTTAACGGTTGATGAAATAAAGCGTGCAAAGATTTTGTATCCAAATGCGCCTGTAGTGGTTTATGTTAATACTTTGGCTGTTACAAAAGCGTATAGTGATATATGTTGTACTTCTGCTAACGCTGTTCAGGTGGTGCAGTCTCTTGATGCGGATACAATATTGTTTGGTCCAGATCGTAATTTGGGTGAATATGTTGCTGAACATGTAGGTAAAAAGGTTGTGCCTATTCCTGAATGGGGATTTTGTCCAACGCATCTTTTATTTCAACCTGAAGATATTTTGGTTTTAAAGATGATGCATCCTGATGCAACTGTTATAGTTCATCCTGAATGTAGTGGTGAAGCACGTAAAGTTGCAGATTTTGTCGGTAGTACTTCAAAAATGTGTAAATATGCTAAAGAGTCTAATTCTAAGAAATTTATTGTTGGTACTGAGAATGGTATTATACATCGGTTGAAAAAGGAGAACCCTGAAAAAGAATTTATTATGGCATATGATGGTGCAATTTGTCCTAATATGAAGATAACAACGCTTGAGCGTATTTATGTTTCTTTAAAGGAAGAAAAATATCTTGTAAAGATTCCTGATGGTGTTGCTAAAAAAGCTCGTGTTGCCTTGGAACGGATGTTTGAAGTAAAGTCTTAATTGGTTGAGTTGAAATAAATATTGTACATGTTTTTCTGTGTATTTGAGTGAATTTTTGTTTGTAATGTGTCAAGTTAGATGTTTGCGATTGTTGCTTTGAGGATTTTTACTCCTTTTCTTGTTGTTAATTCATTGCTTAGGTGTCTTATTTCTGAGCTTTTACCTTTTACCGCTATAATTTCTAGGCAATCGCGTTCACCAATGTGTATGTGCATTGTTGATGAAATTAAGTTTGAATGGTGATGTTGGGCGTCTGTTAAACCGCTTTCTATATTGCGTACTTCGTGGTCGTAAACCATTAGAATTACGCCTGTTTGTATGGTTTCTTCTTCTTTTAGCCATTTATGTTCAGAAACAAATAATCTGACTGAATCTTGAATGGCTTTACTTCGACTGTTATAACCCATGGTTTCTATGATTTCGTCAAAATCCTTAAGCAAATCAGGCGGAAATGTTACTCCTACACGAACAATTTTCGACATCGATAATCAAACTATAAAGTAACACGATAGGCTAAAAACTTTTGTCCAACAAAGTAATTAAGCAGAGTTTATGCCTTGTTGTTTGTTTTTGAGTAAAAGTGTTTGTTGACTAGTTTATGGTTAAATAGCTGTTGAATTGGTGGAATTGTTGAAATTGTTGATTGATTGTGGCGGATTAATTTTAGAATTAGATGATGTTTTGTGGTTATATTTTGGAGGGTAAATTGGTAGTTTTGAAATTTTTAGTTATTGTTGGTAGAGGTAAGGTTGGGTAAATTTGTATGTTGTAGTTGTTGTGTGTTTTTTGTTTTTGTTGTTTTGAAGTGTAAATTGTTAGTTTTTGGAGGTTGCCATTGTTTGTTTTAGTTTCTAGGGATAATTCTTATTTAGTGCGTTTTCTTCAAGGTAAAGAAAAGTGTTAACGAGGAATTATTAATGGTTGAATTGGATTTTGGTGGCGTTAAGGAAAATGTTGTCACTCGAAAAGAGTTTACAGTAGATCAGGCTCAAAAGATTTTGCAAAATGAAGTTATCGCAACCTTGGGTTATGGTATTCAAGGGCGGTCACAAGCATTAAACATGCGTGATCAAGGTATTAAAGTGATTATTGGTCAAAGACAATGTTCTAAAACGTGGGATTTAGCTGTACAAGATGGTTGGGTTCCAGGTGTAAATCTTTTTTCTGTTGAGGAAGCTGCTCAACGTGGAACTATAAAGATGTTTTTGTTGACTGATGCTGGTCAAAAAGAAGAGTGGCCTCAAGTTAAAAAATCACTAAAGAAAGGTGATGCCCTATATGTTAGTCATGGGTTTAGTGTTGTCTTTAAGGAACAAACAGGTGTTATCCCTCCTGCTGATGTTGATGTTATTTTGGTTGCGCCAAAAGGCAGTGGCACAAGTGTACGTAGAAACTTTTTAGACAATAGTGGTATCAATAGTAGTTTTGCTGTATTTCAAAATGTTACTGGTAGAGCAGAAGAACGTGCAAAAGCTATGGGTATTGCAATTGGTAGTGGTTATCTTTTTCCAACAACTTTTGAGAAAGAAACCTACAGTGATCTGACAGGTGAACGCGGAACACTTATGGGTGCATTAGCTGGCATAATTGAAGCACAATACACAACTTTGCGTGAACATGGTCACAGCCCAAGTGAAGCGTTTAACGAGACAGTGGAAGAACTCACTCAAAGCCTCATTCGCCTTGTTGATGAAAACGGAATGGATTGGATGTACAACAACTGTAGTGAAACTGCACGTATTGGTGCATTACGATGGAAAGAACGTTTTCGAAGTGCAACAAAACCAGTCTTTGAATCATTATACGAACTTACTGCTACAGGCGAAGAATCACGGATAGTCTTAGAACGTAGCAAAGAAGCAAATTATAAACAAAAACTTGCAGACGAATTAACAACTATGGGCAACAGTGAACTATGGCGCACAGGTGCAACAGTACGGTCACTGCGGCCATCAAAGCAAAACAAAGAATAAACCTTTTTCTTTTTTATGTTTTTTTATTCTATGTTAACTGTTTTTATTTTTTTCAAAATTTCATGGTAAACTAATAGAGCTGTTTCTTTGTTTGTAACTCCTTTAATTAACATGCGACCACCGTTGAAAAGACTGATCTCGTAGGTACCATAATTGAACATTAACGCTAACTGAGATTTTAGGCGTACAACAAATAATTGTTTTACTGAAGGATAAATTTGTTCAATGTTAAACTTTAATGGAGTTTTTGGGTTAATGTTGGCTGTGTTTTTGTCACAAAGCCAAACTATTTGTTCATTTACACTTATTTCTAAAGTTTTGTTTTTACATATTGGGCAATGTGGATTTTTGTTTATATTGATTGTGGTAAAGTTCATGTCATTGAAGTCACAAATTAATAGTTTGTTTTTTAATGATGTGCCAGTGTTTGTTAAGAATTTGATGGTTTCCATGGCTTGTAGACTGCCAATAATTCCTGGAGTTGCACCTATTACACCACGGGTGTTGCATGTTTGCATTTGATTATCTAACAGATTTGGCATTAAACATTCAAGACAACCCGTTTCAGGTGGTACAAAAATTGATAGGTTACCTTCCATACCGATAGCTGCTCCAAAAACATAAGGTATATTGTTTTTGATACAGGCACGGTTTACAATGTAGCGTGTTAACATGTTATCTAAACCGTCAACTACGCAGTCTACATCTGTGAGTAATCGTTCAACTGTGTTTGGGTTTATATTTTCTGGTGCTGCTTCAATTGTAATTAATGGATTGATTTGTTTTAAGCGTTTTTTTGCTATCTCTACTTTTGGATAATGCAAATTGTTTGAGGTGTAGAGAATTTGTCGATGTAGATTGTGTGGTTCAATGGTGTCTTGATCAATTACTCGTATGTGGCCAACACCTGCTAATGCAAGGTATAATGCTGAAACTGTGCCTAAACCGCCCATGCCAACGACAGCAACACGAGACATGGCTAATTTTTGTTGGTTCTTTGTACCGATTTCTCGCATTGCAATTTGGCGGCTGTAAAATTCTTCAGTGAATTTCTCTTTTTTAATGTTATTCATGTTTATGCCTGCACTTATTGTATTGATAACCAGTTTTATATTGGTTAACTTGATTATTTCATTTTGTTTTTGGTGTGTATTTAGTTCGTGTGATTTTTAGATTTTATGTTGAATGTTGTTTGCATAAAAATGTGTAGTCTGTAATGTTTTATAAATAAAAAATTGTTTAGAATTTTATATTTTAATAAAAAAAGAAATGTAGTGTGATATTTTCGTCTGTAATGGTTGGTGTGCTGTTTTTATTTTCACTTTAACTGACCTCTCCCCTCTTCCGTAATGTCGTTTCTCCGATGCTTTAAATAAGCAAAAAAACCGTAACACATAACGTGAAGTGGCAATGCAAAAATTAATACTCCAAACACCAACAAAAATAATAAACTCTGAAATAAATAGTCTCCAATTAACTTTCAATATGCCCTGTATAGATGAATTGTTTCCAGCTTTTCACGCAGGTGATTTTGCTGTGCTATATGGTTATCAGAATGTTACTTCTTTAATATCACAACTCTCTATACGAGCACACTTGCCACATAAACAAGGTGGATTAGAAAACAAAACGGTTTTCATTGATGCTGCAAACAGTTCCTCTTTGCACAACATTTTACAAACTATTGAACTTCAACAATTAGAACAGCAAAAAATACTTGAACAAATTCAATATTTTCGAGCATATACTGCATACAAACTTCACTTTTTGATAATGGAGCAACTTGAACGTATCATAAAAGATTCTGATGCAAAACTCTTAGTAATTTCTGATATTATGTGTCCATTTTTAACAGAAAATATAGATGAACAAGAAGCAAGAACAGCCTATAACCAAATTATGAATTATCTCTCAAATTTTGCAAAAAAACACAACATAATCATAATTGCAACAAACCTTCCACATGAAAACACTTCAAGAACCAAAACTTTACAAGAAATAACAATTGCAAAAACAGATATCGTTATACGGTTAACAAAAACAATATACGCAAGTGATATGGAACTGGAAAAACATCCTGTTTACATGTTAGGTATTGTTGATTTCAAACCTGAAACTAAGATGTTAACAGATTTTTAATTGTTAACTGATTTATATAATTGTGTTGTCATTTTTCTGGAGGGTAGTGACAAGTATGTTTTATCGTATATGTTGGTTTGGTGGTGTGGGTTCGCTATAAGGTTTGGTGGTAGGAACTGTTGGTTAAAGGAAGAGTGTTTGTTGTGAGATGTCAATTTGAAGGAAGTTGGAGGTAAATTTTCGTTTTGATGAACAGAATTTGTGTTAGGTGGTGTGGAGTGGGGATTTGTTTGTCAGGGTAAGTTTTATACTGTTTGAATTTTGTGGTGTGAATTTGGTGGATATGTGTAGTGAAAATATTGGAAATGTTTGGAGGGGGTTTATTATAGTGGTGTGATGGGTGTGTGTTGGGGTTTTTGTGTTATTTTTCGGGTAGTTTGGTGGGGTGATTATTGAAAACTAGGTTAGAGAATTTTTGTTGTTGTAAATAATTCTGAAAGTTTGTGTTTTGGAAATATTTTTGTGTTTTTTATTGTTTAAATGTTTTTGATTATGTAATTTTTATTTTTGATCTGTAATTTTTGGGTAGCTTAGATGGTTTGGGGGTTATTGTTGTAAAGGGGTCTGGTTTGGGGAAAGTTGTGAATTTTTTAGCTATTATGCTGTTGAGGTTTATACAAGGGATGTCACTTTAACGGTTGAAGGTGAAAAGATGTTAACAACTAAGTTGAATATTTGTGTCTCAAAATTGTTCATTTTGTTTCATGAGTTTGGTGTGTGTGAAAGTGTAGTGCTTTTTGTCCCAAAGTTGTAACAATTTATAGGTTTATGTTGAAAATTGTGGTTGATTATCCGTATAACATTAGGACCCCTATAAGGAATAGTATTAGACTTGGAATAAATATTGCTGCCCAAGTTTTTTTGTTTACGCTAAAAATTTTGAAGCCGTCAAAGACACCGATGGGAATCAAGTTGAATACTGCTATAAACGCGTTAATAAAGCCTACAATTGCAAGAACGAAAATGTACACTAAGGCGTTTGTTGATGTAGTGATTGACTGTAAACTGATTGATAATGTAAAGAAGATTGTAGCAAAGATGATGTTTGTGATTGGTCCTGCTATTGAAATTTTTAGTATGCTTTTTTTGGTTGCGGTGCCACTTATCATCATTGCTCCCGGTGCTATTACTTTTAATGGTAAGAATATGGAAATAACCGTTAATATTGTGCCCCATACGGTTAAGCGAAATTCTGCCCATAGTCCATGTTTTTGTGCTGTAATTTTGTGTGCAAGTTCATGAACCAAAAATGATGCCAACATACAGACAGAAAAAACAGTCATCATACCAACATGATTCCAATTATTATAAAATCCTATTGAGAAACCGATACCAATTACAAGTAAGGCTGCAATTAAAAGATGTTTTATTTCTTTTTGACTGGTAGAGTTGTGTTTACGGTTTTTGGTTGTTTGGTGTTGGTTAAAATTATAGCTATAGTTGTAACCGCTACCTTGTTGTGTTGTGTATTGTCTTTTAGTGTATGCGTTGTTGATTTGTGGACATGTATGATTTTCTGGTAAGTGGTGTTGACCGCAAAATTGTCCGCCACAGTAAGGACAAGTGTATGGCATGGTGACTTCAACTCCACAAATTTGGCATTTCATTATTCTTTACCGTTAATTTAATTTGTATTTAGTGATTAATGTTTTTCTCCAAAACTATATGTGTTTTTGTTGTGAGAGTGTCTTTGTTATTATTATTGTTATGGTTACTAAAGGCTTAAACGTAAAGGTTACTTTTTCAGTTTAATTTGAGGTTAAAAATTTGAAGGCTTTGAGTTTTGTTCACGCGTCTGATTTACATTTGGGGTATTCACAGTATGGACTTGAGGCGAGGCGACAGGATTTTGATGATGCATTTGCTGAACTTGTGGATCGTACTTTGGAGCTTAAACCTGATTTTATGATTATTGCTGGTGACTTGTTTCATCAGCCTAGACCTTCAAATGTTACGCTTGAAAACACAATTCGCAGTTTTAGACGATTAAAGGATGCTCAGATTCCTGTGCTTACTGTTGATGGGTCGCATGATTCTGCTCCTAACACTATAACTGGGACAATTCTCTATCCTTTAGATAGTGCAGGTTTAATTTATTATTTGCCTCGTCATAATGGTGCATCTTGGTGTAAACATGATTGTTGTTATGTTTATGGTATACCAAATTATCACAGTCGACATAAAACTTTGGAAGCTTTACCTAAATTTATGGCTGAAAAACCGCCAAAGCCTGTTAAAAATGTTTGTAACATTTTTGTTTTACATGGCGCAGTGGATTTGCCTAACATTAAGCCTCCTTATATTGAAGCTGAATTAACTTCTGAAATGTTACCGTCAGGATTTGATTATTATGCAGCTGGACATATACATGAACGGTTCAACACAAAATTTAAAGATGGACAACTGGTTTATAGTGGTTGTACTGAATCAGCAGGATATGATGAAGCAAGGTATCCTAAAGGATTTAATTATGTGCAAGTAGCTGAAAATGGTGAAATTCAAATTGAACAAATGGAGCTCTCTGCGCCTCGTCAATTTATTGTTTTAGATGAAACTGATTTTTCAGGTATGTCTCCAGTTAAAATAACTGAATTGGCAATTCAAATGGTTAAAGATGCTGATGTAGAAGGTGCTGTTTTGGTTCCTGTGTTGAAAGGTGTTTTACCTGCAGAGGCAAGTCGAACTGAAGTTGATATAGCTCAAATTCGTGCAGCAGGCAAAAAAACTTTGTTGGTTCATCCTGTAGTGTTGCTTAAAGAATCTGTGATTTTAGATGAGGTTGTAAGAAACATTTTTGAAGATAATTTTAAAGACCTAAAAACTAAATCTTTTGAATATTTTGTTCAGATTTTTGGTGAACGTTACAGTAAAGAAACAGCTGAGCAGATTGCAAAGTTAGCGTTAACTCTAATTGAACCTCTTGTTCACAAACAAGACGAACAGGTTAAACAAATAATTGAGGAACTGTTAAAATGAAAATTGATGTTGTACAATTGGAAAATATTCGTAGTCACGTTAAATCAACTGTACCTTTTACACGTGGTTTTAATTGTGTTGTAGGTGGAGTAGGGTGTGGGAAATCTAGTGTTATGTATGCGGTTGATTTTGCATTGTTTGGTGGTTCTGTTACTCGAAGTTTTGATTATCTGCTTCGTGAAGGTGCTGATTTTGGTAAAGTAACTGTGCAGTTTTCTCAGAATGATAAAACCTATAAAATAACTCGTGGGTTGCGGCGTAAAGGTGTTGGAATAAGTCAAGATTCTGATGAACTTTGTCTGTATGAGGATGATATATTGATTGCTAGTGTTAAAAATGATGCTGTAGCAGAACAAATTAAAGCTATAACAGGTTTAGATCGTGAGCTTTATCGTGAAATTGTTTGGTTTCGTCAAGAACATCTTAAAGAGTTATTGGATGTGGCTTCACGTGATAGGCAAAAACGTATTGACGAGTTATTTGGTGTTTCTAATTATGAAGTGGCATGGAGTAACATAGTACAGTATCAACGTGATTATGAAACAGAAAAACGTGTTTACGCAAAAGACTCTGATGTTATCAACCTTGAAGGCTTAAGTAATGATTATAACCGTATTAGTGAAGAATATACTCTTTTGGAGATGGAGCTTGATTCTTTTGACCAAAAATTAATATTCGCAAAATGTTCTCTTGAAGAAGCTGATCAGAATCTTAAAATGCTTGAAGACAAAAAACTTAAAGTTGAAGAGCTTAAACGTAAAGAAATCCAAGTGTGTACAAGCCTACAAAATGTTCTTAGTACGATTGCTTCTCTTAATCAAAGAGTTGAAGATAAAAAAACTCTTGTTGACAATTTGCGGCAACGCAAAAATTCTATGGATTCTCAAAAAAATTTGTTCTTAACTAAACTTGAACAAGCTGGTTTGCCTATAAATCAACCATTTGACCAATTAACTTTGTTTTTAGCATCTTTTGATGATAAAATTAGTGGTTTGCGTGGAGAACAGGAAGCTGCCGTTAAAGGTATTCAAATTGACCAAAAAAGAATTAGTCAATTATCTCAAGAAAATAAATGTCCTTTATGTATTCAACCTTTGGCAGGTCAATATAAAACTGATCTTCTTCAACGCATTGAACAGGAAAATATTCAACGTCAAAAATTTGTTAATCATGTACGTCTTGAAATTGCTGATGTACAGAAGACAAAAACAATTGCTTCAGAAGCTTATTCAGGATTACAAACGTGTTTAACGCGTGAAACTGATTTAAATGTTCGTATCAGCGAAGAGGAAGGTAATCTTACAAAATTAATAGTTGAACTTGAAAATCAACAAAAAATAGAGTGTGAACAAAAAAATCAGAACTGTGTAATTCAAGCAGAAATCGCGACTTTTGACTTAACTGACTTAGGTACAGCTAAAACGCGACGAGACCAAATATTTCAACAATATTACGCTTTAGACTCTGAATTTCGTGTTAAAGAAAGCCACAAAAAAGATCTTTTAAAACGAATAGACGAAGTTAAATTGCGCATTGATAATGCTCAAGAGAAAGTTGAAAAAATTGAAAAAATCGAACGTGGAATCGAAATACTTGGTGCTATTCGAGATGCTTATCGTAGTATTCAACCTAAACTTCGCATAGAATTCATTAAAGTTTTGCGTAACTTTATCCAACAAGTACTTGACAGTTTAATTAATAATGAAACTCCTTTGTTAAACATAATTATCGATGAAACTTATACACCTTATGTGAAAAGTGAGTTAGGTATAAACCGTGAAGTTAGTAATCTTTCAGGTGGTGAACGAACACTTTTAGCGTTCGCTTACCGATTGGGTTTAGGCCAACTAATTATGCAATCACAAAATGGATATGGTTTAAGTCTTTTAATGCTTGATGAACCTACTGAAAATCTTGGTAGCGAAGATGGAAGCATTGAACGTTTAGCAGAAGCTATCAGTCGGTTCAAAGCAATAGAACAAATAATTGCAGTAACCCATAGTGAAGTTTTTGCAGACAAAGCTGAACATGTGATTACAATAGAAAAAGATGCAGATGTTAGTAAACTCTCAATTAATCGATGAATTGACTATTATTTTGATGTTGATTTATCTTACATTTTCTGCATAGTTTTTATTTGTGTACATTTTATTTTATAACCCTTAGTGAGGCAACAGTGTTGAGTGGAAAAAATCTCGTTAGCATAATTAGTGCTGGAATGTCAAAATTCCAAAAGCATGAAGGTTTACTTGCAAGAGAAATCTTTACTTTAGCTGTTCAGGAAGCATTTACAAGATGCCCGAAACTTGAGCCAAAACGTGACATTAAAACAATGTTTATTGGTCACATGGGTGAAGCTTATGAGCATCAGGGGCATATGGGTTCAATTCTTGCAGACTGGACAGGGTTACTTGGCATCCCTGCTACTCGTTGTGAAGCTGCTTGTGGATCATCAGGTGCAGCTTTACGGGCAGGAATTTATGCTGTATTGTCTGGTCTTGCTGATGTTGTAATGGTTGGTGGTGTAGAAAAAATGACTAACCGCACAACTGCTGAAGTTACCGAATATTTGGCTATGGCTTCAGATTATCCTTTTGAACAATATCATGGTATTACTTTTCCAGGATTATTTGCGTTAATGGCTACACGCCATATGCATGAATATGGGACAAAAGAAGAACATTTTGCAATGGCGGCAGTTAAAAATCATTATCACGCAAGTTTTAATCCTAAAGCACATATGCAAAAAGAAATTACTCTTGAAACAGTTATGCAATCTCGTTATGTGGCTTGGCCTCTTAAACTCTATGACTGTTCACTGGTTACTGATGGTGCAAGTTGTATAATTTTAACTAAACCTGAACTTGCAGCTAAATACACTGATAATCCTGTACATATTATTGGTAGTGGACAAGCTAGTGATTCTATTGGTTTGTATGAACGAAAAACTTTTACTTCTTTATCGTCAACAAAAGCTGCTGCAAAAGCTGCATACGATATGGCTCAAATTTCGCCGCAAAATATAGATCTTGCTGAGGTTCATGATTGCTTTACCAGTGCTGAACTTATGGCTTACGAAGATTTGGGATTCTGCAGACCTGGTGAAAGTAGCAAGTTATTGGAAAACAATCAAACTCGTCTTGGGGGATCTATCCCAGTTAATACAAGTGGTGGATTAAAAGCTAAAGGTCATCCTGTTGGTGCAACAGGTACCGCGCAAGCATACGAAATCTATATGCAACTCACAGGACAAGCAGAAAGACGACAAGTTAAAGACGCTAAAATTGGGTTAACACACAATGTCGGTGGCTCAGGAGCAACCGCAATAGTTCATATTTATAGGAGTGCACAATAAGCATGAGTAGTCAACAACATTTTTCTATTGATCAGTTTTATCAATTTCTATTACAAGGTAAATTAATGGCTGGAAAATGTTTAAAGTGTGGCAAAATTCATTTGCCGCCACGATTAATGTGTGACGAATGTTATAGTACACAATTTGATTGGACACAGATTTCGAATAAGGGTAAACTATTAACTTATACAGTAATTCATATAGGGTCAACGCAATTTCAAAATTTAGTGCCATATGTAGTAGGTATTATTGAAATAGATAATGGTTTAAAAATTCCTGGGATAATACATGGTGTAGCTCAAGAACAACTTAAAATTGGTATGTCTTTGTTTGTAGATTTTGATGGTTGTACTATGTCGCAGGTTTGGCCGCAATGGGCTAGATATTGTTTAAAACCATAAAACATGGATGGGTTTATATTTTGGTGGCTAATTTGAGAATGTTGTGGAAAAACGAGACTTTTAAGACAGTTGTTGTAATAGGGGTAATTCCATTATTACTTGTAACCTGTTTGTATTTTGGTTTTCCAAGGATGTTAAATACTGAAGTGTTTCCAGTATTTACCGTAATTAGTGGGAGTATGTGTATTCCTTCTGGGGAGTGTGATGTTTTTTCTCATGCTTTTGAGAGAACTTTGCATGTTGGGGATTTGATTGTTATTCAGGGTGTGGATGCGAAAGAGTTAAAGACTACTTATCCTAACAGTGACATAATAGTATTTAATGATCCAAAATTAGCGAAAAATGATCCGCATGCGAATATTGTTCATCGTATTGTTGATGTTGTTGAAGTTAATGGTACGCTTTATTTTCATACTAAGGGTGATGGGAATGGGGGTTCTAATGTTTGGCCTCAGACACCAAAAAGTGTTGATCCCTGGCAGTCTGGTACTGGTGATTCATTGAGTACTTTTGAGAGTGCAATATCTGAGGATTATGTTTATGGTAAAGTTGTGATGCGTATTCCATGGGTAGGTTCAATAGCACAGTTTTTCCAACAGAACAATATCATATGGATTATTTTGATTCTACTTGCTGTTTTATTTATGATATTTACATTTGTGTTACCGTTGATGAAGAAAAAATTTAATTCATAATAAATTGTATATACCCATTAGTAATTCCAGTTACATAACGGTTTTTAATTGAAAAATTAGCCAAATGTTATTTTACGAGTTTAGATTAGTCGTGTATAACCATAAATATTAAAGAAGTAATTATATATTAAACTATTATAAATGTCTGTTTAAAGGGTGGCATAGTTGGCACAAATTAACTCTTCTCCGTCGATGCGACGTATTGATGACTGGAAGTCGCGTTTAATTGATTTAACACGACGCAACAATCTACTTTATTTCCACGCGACTAAACGTGGAAATTTGTCAATAAATGAACCTAATACTGAATATATATTCAAAGAATTAGTACTAAAAAAGAAATCCCTCGAGTTTTGGATGCCTCCTGGAACAGATAAAAATCAAACTGATTTAACGTTTGATAATTCATTTATTACAGAATCTAAAAAACCTAATACTAATCAACTTGTCAGCAAAAATGTTGAACGCAACGACCTTGAACGTACACTTAAAAATTTACAAAAACGTTCTTTACTTGATTATCAAGAACGCGGCGTTAGAATCCTTTATGCTGCTTTTGGTCGTCTGAATTGGATTGACAGTGAAACCCAAGAAAATGTACATTCTCCCCTGATTTTAGTACCCTTAGAATTGGCAAGAGAAACAGTTCGTAAACCTTTTGAAATTTTTGTACCCCCAGTTGAAGAAGAAACAGTTGTAAACCCAGCATTACAAGTAAAACTGAAAACTGAATTTAAAATTGATTTACCACCCACACCAGAAGACTGGGAAACAGAAACACTTGATGACTATTTTAATGCCGTAGCACAAGCAGTCAAAGAATTAGGCTGGAGTGTTGAATCTACTGTAGATTTAGGCTTATTTTCTTTCCACAAACTGGTTATTTACAAAGATTTTGAGTCAAATGACGAACTTGTCACACAACATCCAATAATACGTGCAATTGTTGGAATAAAAGATGAAAACCTCATCCTTGACCAGTTACCAGATGAAAAAGACGTAGATAAAATACAATTACCCGAAACAACATACCAAGCATTAGATGCTGACAGCAGTCAACGAATCAGCATCGAATATGCCCTACGCGGCCAAAGTTTTGTAATGCAAGGACCACCAGGCACTGGAAAAAGCCAAACAATCGCAAACATAATCACCGAATGCATAGCACATGGCAAATCAGTACTCTTTGTAAGCGAAAAAATGGCTGCACTTGACGTAGTCTACAAACGCCTTAACGATGTAGGTCTATCTAATTTCTGTTTAGAACTCCATAGCAGTAAAGCAAACAAACAAGAAGTTGTAGCTGAACTCAAACGCAGTCTTGATGAACACCTTATACCCCGCAAAACACCTTCAGCACACGAATTTGAAACAATGAAAAACTACCGCGATACCTTAAATGGCTACGTTACAGCATTACACGAAAAACGTTACTACATGCAAAAAACTGCCTACGATGTACTAAGCATAATTGCCCGACTAGAACATGTACCATATGTTGCTGTAGGTTTAACCGACATTAGCTCTTTAACTCCACAAAAAATAAGTGAACTCGAAAACCTAACTTCAGAACTAAGTAAAGTCTGGCAAGTAGTTGAAGAACCCGATTTTCCATGGACAGGATACCGAGCCAGCTTATATAACCTTGAAGTACGATCTGAACTATTAACCTCTATCGAAGTTCTTGCCCATACAATTGAAGATTTACAACTAGAAAGCACAAACCACTCAAGTCAACTAGGTTTAAGTCCTCCTACAAACCTTGACCGAGTAAAATGGTTAATCAATATCAGTAAACTTTTATATGAAAGTCCAAAACCAGAAGCACAATGGCTACTTAACAAAAACGTTGACACACTAATAACAGAAGCAAAAAACTATAACGACACCTGTCAATGGATTAAAACAACACGAAAAAATCTGTTAGACCGTTACACATTAACACTTTTTAATCTCACATTTGACAGATCTAATGAACTGAAAAAGAATTTACTTATACTCGAAAAACTATTCCCAGATATAAACCTACAAGAATCAGACTTTTTAGCAAAACAAGAAAAACTATTACTACACATTCGAAACACACAACAGAATGTTAAAAAATGGCACGAAAACGCGCAAGCACTAGCTGACCTCTTAGGATTATCAATAGATACCATGAATCTACAAAATGTCCTATATCTTTCCAAAATAGCTCTATTCTGCTTTACCGAAGGCAAACCTAGTCAACAATGGTTTGACCCTACATTTTTCCAACAAGTAACTAACACCGTTTCAAAAATAAAAGATACCTACCAACAACATAATCTGCTAAAAGCACGCTTAAGCGAGTCTTACACTAACGGTTTATATAACTTGGAACTTGATGAACTCGTTACCCGCTATAACGGCAGTTACAAATCTAGTCTAACAAGAACATTTAGTTCAAGTTTTCGTAATGATCAAAAACAAATTGCACGTGTCAGTATAAACGGTAAAGTTCCCACAACCATTTTAAAGGATCTTATTGATGCACGTAAAGTAAAGACCCTTAGTACAGAGATTGATACACAAGCTGAAACCGTTAGAAACTTGTTAGGCCATTTCTATCAAGGATATGATACAGATTTTCTTCGAATAGAAAAAGCAATTAATATAGTTAAAGAAATTAAAGCACTTCCATGGGCAAATCCTCTTCCCGAAAACTTGGTTAAACTGGTAACAACATCTTCTAATCCTTCACCAATAATCAAACATTTAGGCAGCGAACTTGAAGAATCAATAACTAAATGGGCTCAGCAAGCTAAAGAAGTCTCTGACCTAATTCCACAAAGTCTACCATACTTAAACGCAACGTTAAACCAAACTCCTCTACATCGATTAGAAGAATGGACAGTTGATGTTGAAAAACAACTTGCACCGTTAAGCATACTAACAAAAGAAACTCTTTCTACCGCTATAACTGTCCCAAAAACATACAAACAACTTATAGAAGATCTAATAAACGCTGAAGAAGTACGTAGAAAAGAAGCTACTGTAACCGGTGAAAAAGCACAACTACAAATAAAATATGGCTCACGTTTCAATGAACTTGAAACAAATTGGCTAGACATAATTTATGTACTTGAATGGGTAAAAAAAGTACAAACCGCTTTTGGAGATGTCCTAGTTCCAGAAGCATTTGCTTCTCTTACAACCGTTAACTCATCTAGTGTACCTTCAGATGCAAAATTAAACAGATATTACGAAACTGTTTTACAGTCAATGGCTGTTTTTGAAGCACGATTCGAAACTGAACTTAGATACAAAAACCAAAAACTACGTGACCTAGAACTTTACATTATTTATGAACGGTTAAAAATTTTGCGCGAACGAGTTGACGAACTACAAATATGGATTGACTTTAAAGATCTTCGAAACCGTTTTTCACTTCGAGGATTAAACGGTTTCTTTGAAAGATTAGTTGAACAAAAAACACCATCAAGCCAACTGATCGATTCATTCCGTAGAGGAGCATATCAAGAATGGATAAACAACTTATACACAGAAGATTCACGTCTAGGCCGTTTCCGACGTGAAAACCATGAACAACTGATTGCCGATTTTAAACAACTCGATAAAGAACTTATCAATCTAGCCTCCAGTATGGTAATAGAGGAAGCAAACAGACGAAAACCACAAGATATCCTAATACAAGCAGGCGATTCCGAAACAGCAATCCTTATGAAAGAAGCTGCTAAAAAACGTCGATTAATGCCCATACGCACACTACTACAGAAAATTCCCAACCTACTTGTCAAACTAAAACCCTGCCTCCTTATGAGTCCTATTAGTGTAAGTCAATTTCTATCACCTGAACTAGAACACTTTGACGTCGTTTTATTCGATGAAGCTTCCCAAATTGTACCTGAAGATGCTATATGCGCAATATACAGAGGCAAAACTCTTGTTGTCGCAGGCGATAACAAACAATTACCTCCAACAAGCTTTTTCCAAAAATCAATAATTGATAACCTTGACTGGAGCCAAATAAACGAAGAAGACTATGAAGTTTTTGACAGCATACTTGATGAATGCCTTGGCATTGGATTACCAGTAAAAACACTAAGATGGCACTACCGCAGTAAACACGAAGATTTAATTGCTTTCTCTAATCACAAATTTTACGATGCTAACCTCATTACTTTCCCAGCAGCAAAGGCCCAACATGATAGTTTAGGTGTAAAAATGGTTTATGTTCCAAACGGCCTTTACGATAGAGGTGGTAACCGCGACAATAAAATTGAAGCTGAAGAAGTCGCAAATCTAGTGTTTGAACACTTCACAAATTACCCTAAAAAAACTCTTGGTATAGTTACCTTCAGTATACCTCAAATGGAAGCCATAGAAGAAGCAATCGACCGACATTTAAGAGAGCATCCAGAATTTGATAAATTCTTTAAGGAAGACCGTCTTGAAGGATTCTTTGTTAAAAACCTTGAAAATGTTCAAGGTGATGAACGTGATGTCATGTTTTTCAGTGTTGGTTATGGATATGACCAGACTGGTCAGATGACTATGAATTTTGGGCCTCTAAACAAGCCTGGTGGAGAACGACGTTTAAACGTTGCAGTAACACGTGCACGCGAAAAAGTTGTTGTCATAACATCAATCAAATCGACTGATATTAGCCCTGAAACCAAAGCTCAAGGAGTTCAAACCTTACGAGATTATCTTGAATATGCTGAAAAAGGTCCTGACGTTTTTAATACACCACACCAAAAAACTGGTGAATACATTTCATCACTTGATGAAGACATTGCATTTGAAATTCAAAAATTAGGCTATGAAGTTGCACCACAAGTGGGTTGTAGCGGTTACAAAATTGATATAGGTGTATTTGACCCTGTTAACTCTGGTTGTTACCTTTTAGGTGTCGAATGTGACGGACCAACATACCGTTCAAGCAACAGTGCCCGAGACCGCGAACGCCTCCGCGAACAAGTCCTTAAAGGCTTAGGTTGGCGTATCCACCGTGTTTGGTCTCCATCTTGGGTTGCACGTCGTGACTCTGAAATTAAACGCTTAAAAGAAGCTCTTGAACAAGCCCAAAAACTACAGATAGATCAAGAAGCACTTAAACCAGCAGTTGATCCAAAAGAAGACGGCATTATAGAAAATAGTGTACGCAAAGTCAAATTTGCAGGTATGGAAAAAATTGGCACACCATACAAAATATACCCCCTCAAAGCATCATTTAGTCCATACATAAAAGTACAAACAGACAAATCCACCCGCGTCTCAAGACAGAAAAACGAATTTCATTACCCTGAAAACAGAGAAATTCAAACTCACCTCCTAGGCGAACTAGTAGCAAAAGAAGGACCAATACACTTCGACTATGCAGTCGAACGCCTCGCAGATGCTTGGGGACTCAAACGACTATCACCAAGAATCAGTCACGCTGTCCAAGAAGCACTTAATAACCTGCTAAGAGACCAAAAAGTCATAATCAAAGGCAGCTTTTTATGGCCACCACAATTAAAAGACGTACCAATCCGTACACCTATTGACGGTATCTCTGAAACCAAACGTAAACTAGAACATTTACCGCCTGAAGAAATAGAAGCAGTAATGAAACTTATCACCCAATACGCCTTAAGCATAAGCGACGTGTCTTTATTAGCTGAAACCGCAAAAGTTTTCGGTTTAACCCATTCAACAGACAAATCCAAAGAATACTTTAATGAAATCCTAAAACGACTCATACGAGAAAGAAAACTATCCACTAAAGACGGCGTTATAACTTTAGCCTAGTTTTTTTCATTACTTCTTTTACACACTTCAAACAACATCAAATTTTTACCCTTATTTTTCATAGACAACCTCCGAAAACCTACATTTTTCTAAAAATTATGTGCTAAAAACCGTACAACTAGGTTGCTTGTTTTTCTGAAATGGAGGTTTCGAAGGTTACTTACACAATGTTTTCTATTTTATTACCCAAAAAACTATTGTTTTATTCTATAATGTTGGTGGTAATGTGTATTAAGCATGTTGTGTAATAGTTTTGTAATGTTAAAGGTTGATGTCTTTTGAATTTGGATGATTATAGTAAAGAAAATCTTTGGAGATTACTTGTAGAACTTGTTCAAGTTTCTGTAATGTATCCTACACATAAAGCTTACACAAGAGATATAGTGCTTCCAGAAGTACCTGATATAACTCCTAAAGAACTCGCACAGCGACTTAATATGCCCCTTGGTGAAGCATTAGTAATAATAGACGAATTAGTTGGCAAGCAAATAAATAAAACTTGATAAAATGATTAATGGGTAAAAAAGCCTAACTTTACTCTACTACATAACGGTATGTTATGTGTTTACCTGCAGTTATGCTTTTTCTTGTAATTTTAAGTACATCGCCTGGTTTTGCACCGATTACTTTGACCGCTGGATCACCTGACTTTATTTGTGGTATCTGAAATGGTTGAATTTTATATTCGGTAAGCAACTCAGTTTTTTCTTTGTCATTTAATATTTCATGAAATGGTACTAATGAATGTTCGAAAATGTTGAACACTGGAAAAGATTTAGGCAAAAGCTCAACATTCTTTCTTTTTGCACCTATTTTAACTGCGTGAGTGTAGCGACCTTCTGTTATGACAATGGCGCGTTCAAGTTCTTTTTCTTTCATGATCTTGTAAAGCGTGTTCATGGCAGCTATGCCAACCGTGGCTTCGCCAAGTATACACCAGACAATTACATGTTCTTTGTCTTGCGGTATATCAACAATATACGCGTATGCGCCTTCGTACTGTTGTTTATCTAACAGCTTATACTTTCTTAGTTTAATGAGAACTTCTGCTTTTCGTTCTTCAATTGTTAGGACATTAGTGCTCAAACCATGAACCCTCAAATTAGAATACTCGCACTTTAAACAAAGCCTTCACCCTTAAACTTTATGGTCTAACTAACAACGTAAATGATTAAAACTGCGAAGTATACTATTAAACTACTGCGTGTTTAAATTACAAACCATGTATTAAAATGGTTGACGACGAAATCCTAACACGATTATAAGCAAACCAAACAAAATTTTATACGCCTCCAAAGACTTAGAATAACAAATAACCTTGCGAGCCAAACGCTTCAACCTTGTGCGAAATGTCAAATGTTTACGCTCAAGTCGCAATCATACCCTTTGCAACAAATTTTTCTTTTATGTATTGACGCATAACTTGGATTTGTTCCTCTAAGTTTAACTCCTTTGGCAGAGCGACTATTATTTCCCGCGATAATTGGACATCTTTGCGTTTCTCATTTTTTTTCTACGACGTTCCAAAGAGTTTGTCTGTCGGCGTATTCGGGCGGTGCATTATCGGGCAAAATTATTTCACTGTGCGCCACGCCTTTCTTTTTCCTGTAATCGTGCGTAATTTTGTCGTCTTTGTCCTGTAGTTTTTCGCCAGACTGATAGGACGCGTGGGCGACAGAGTGAAGCTTTTCCTCCGACCTGTACGCCACCGCGCCGATAGCGGAGCGTCCTGAGCTTCTGCCGATAATGCTTGTGGTATGATAAAAAATAGCTATAACGAACACCTCGCCAAAATACACTTTTAAAATAGTGTATTCCGTACGGTTTGTCCGCTATGCGATGTTGCGGAGCATCATATCAATGCGCCCTTCCCACCTGACCGCCGATATCCGTTCGAAAATGGCGGTCATGTCCCACGATGTTAGCATTATTGTTGTTGTTTTGTGGACAAGCTCCACTTTGTATGTTTTGGAGATATTGTTTTTAGGTGGTTTTGGGGGTGTGTTTTCCGCTTTTGTGTTTTGGAGTGCCACTTTGTTACACTCCTATGAAAATTTCTATTTTCGTGTTTTGATAGAGTTTGAGATAGGTTGTTTTGTGTCGTTCGCTAGATTATTTAGAAAATGCCTGTTTAGTAATGACGGTAGATGCCGTTATGGTCACATAGGCGAAAAGTTTTTTTCTCTTTTTTTATTATTTTGATTTGGTGAATTGTTGATGAAGCTGTTGATAAAGGATAAGCGTGGTAAATTTTTGATTGCTGTAGGTATGACTTTTTTATTTGTTATTTTTGCTACATTGGTTTTGCCTGCAATGCTTTTTCCTTTGAGGATGAATGTGTCTGGTCATGTTTTTCATGTGGGTGATACAATGTCGGGTACTGTAACATTTACTAATAAAAGCGGCTGTGATGTTAATGTCGTTTCTCACATGGGGAATGGGTACATGTCCTGTTTATATACTCATAACCTACGGTATCGCGGTAATCACGTTCACCTGCTACTGGGGTATGAGGCGATTATGAAAGCTGGTGATAAAGAGTCCATCGATTTTAAGTACGAGTTTACTGAGCCAGGCATATATCTCGTAGATGCGCACTCTTATGTTAGTGTTAATAATTATCCTATTTGGAATAGACAGTACAGTATTGCTATTGTATTAAAATAAGTTGATGCAGATGTGCTGGACCATTAAGCGTTTAGCATAGCTCCATATTTTTTATCCTACTTTTTAGCGACTTTGTGTGATTTCTTTTGTTCTCTTTTTTGCGTTCAAGTTGGCGTTCGCGTTCTTTTATTTGTGTGCGGGCTTTGAGGATTTCTGCTTGGTGTTCAGCATTTTTTTGATGATTTTTTGGTGCTGTAGGCTAATCGGTTAACTTTTTATTGGACTAAAAGAGTTCATTATGTCATCCAATAATAAATAACAAGGTGAAACTCGTGATTTCAGTCCAAGCAGAAATAGAAATGCAAGGTGATATAAGTCTTGCCAATCTATCCCAAAAAATAAATAAAAATAAATATGTCAAAACAAATACTTAAAAAATCTATAGAAAAACTCTAAGACATAATAATAAACGAACTATGTGGGCCAATTTATCTGCGAGATCCAAACAGGCAATTTCAAAGAGCTGCAACTACACAAATAACTCTAAAAATAAGATATGGTGCAATAGAGTTTAAGCTTGTTAAAGTGTATGGTTTGGAGAATGGTGTTTATTTTAGGCTATTGCTTGTGTATTTGGGAATTGTTTCTATGTGGTGTGTTGTGGGTGGTTTAGTGTTGGAGTGTGTAGGGGTTGTGTCGTGTTTGACTTATCGTGATTCGAAGATTGTTATTGAGCGTTTGATTTGTGTGGTGGTTTTTAAGTGTGGGGTTTATGAGTGTGTGTAGTGGATTGGTGTTTTTGTGGATGTGTGGTGTGGGAGAGTTTTTGGTTTGTTGGTGGTGGGTGATGTTGTGGGGGAGGAGGTTGTGGGGAATGGGGATGTAGGCAAGGAGGATACAAAAAAAGAAAGCAAAGTTGATTTAATTTTAGATGACGGTACTAAAGCTCACGGCTATAATGGAAAGAAAAACGGGTTTAATGTTTTTATAGGAAAAAATTAGGTAATTGGTGAGAAGAAATTGTTAGGGTTTGGTGTGAGTGAATTTTGGGTTAGATTGTTGGATAGTTTTAGGGTAGTGTTAAAGTTGTTGTATTGGATAATGAGGTTGTTTTTAAGAAAGTGTTATTTGAGAAATTTGATGTCTATCGAGTTTGTGTTGTGTGGTGTTTGGGGTGAGGTTTTATTTGTGGCAAGCTGTTTTGTCTAAAGGAGAAGAGGAGTTTTTTGATTGTGTGGAGGGTGTGTTGTGGTCTTTGTGTAATTTTGTTAATGTTTATGTTGTTGGTGGGGTTTTTGAGTGTTTGTGGTGGTATGTTGATTGGGTTTTAGAGTAGTTAAGAAAGGTTGGTTGTGAGTTTTTTGTGGTTGGTTTGGTTTTTGTTGTTTGGTTTGTTTGCAGTGTTGTGAATTGTTTGGTTGTTTTTGTAGGGTTAGTTATGAAGTGTGTGGTTGTTGTTTTTTCGAATATTTTGGTGGAGGGTTGGTGGGTGAGTTTGTTAAGTGTGTTAAATGCTATGTGGCTGTATTGATGTGAGTGAGGCTTTTTGTTTTTGTTTAATATTTTGTTGGTTTGTTATTGTAGTGAAGAGTTTTTTGGTGTGTTGAAGGAAGGTATTTTAGTTCAAATAGTGCTATTGTTAGTGTGAAGGTGGCGTAGGTTGAAATTTACCGATTGGGAGACACTGCCAAAATTTTTAGTATTAACCATTATTTTTTTGGTATTATCAAGTTTATGGTGTTTTTCAGTTAATTTTGTTAATGTGTGTGCGGTGGATAAGCCATTTGTTCCGCAGTTTAGTGTAAAGTTCATTGACAACTCTTACAATGTACCTCCAACTCAAACTAAAGACCCATACACAGGAGAAACTACAACACAACCAAGCTACATAGTAAAAGAAGGGAGAATAGATGTTACGATAAATAATTTGCCATCTACATCACACAATACCTCTGAGGGATATGAATGTAATCTGTATTATAGAGTTCAATATAAGGGGCATTATGAAGAAACTTGGGCTACCTTTTCAATTATGTACTATGGTGTTGGTGGTGATTATCACGCCTTTTTCGTTGCGCCATCTGATGACAAATACACTGTTGTATCTCATTCATTTAACGATTTCGATACACCTCCTTCGGGTGCTCAGTTGGACTTTAGAGTTCAAGCACTATATGCATATCATGACCCTACAACAATAAATCATATGGCTTTTACTCACGAAGCACTCTTAGTTGAAGAGATATCAGGTGATTGGAGTAATGTTCAAACAATTACTATGAATTATGGGGCTTCATCGTCATCGCCGTCACAAACCGCGTACCCTCATAGCACTTCAACATCAGATATTCCCAATCTACCACAACAAAATCAATGGTTATTTTATGTAATTATTATTCTTGTTATGGTGTGCATAATTATAATCCCCGTAGCGATAGTCGCATACATAAACAAGCAAAGAAAAAGTGTGATTATACATTTACAGTGATTTTTAAATTTTTGATGCACTTATCACTACAGTGTTCATAGTTTGTTAAAAATTTTTCTTACCATAAAAAAACTGCCCGCACTGTTTTGCTTTACTCATAACAACTAATTAAACAGTTAATTCAAAGAGTTGTTACATCCAACTGATGGATATCGTGCTTGAAAAATTTTATTTACCAGTAATTATCGAGATATTTTTTATCACAATACCTTAAATGCATAATTTATAAAGTGCCTTCTAAAAAATTCAAACCACAAAACAATACATAAGCAAACATTACATTACGCTCACACAATAATGGTAAGAACACATTTTCGTCACAACAACAAAAAAACGCGAGCTCACATTTATGGCGATAATTTTTTTATATTTTTATTGTTTTAATGTTTTTTTCTGGAAGATAATTCTTACATTTCAGGCTGCACAACAACTCTGGTATTTTCCTTCGAACACACAATATATAACCACATGTGAATACACAGATACTGTGCATAGTGTTTATATGTTGTTTTTAGCGTTTTTGTGCAGTCTGTTTTTCCATAATTTACATTCTACTTGTCCGCTTGTGAAAGATATTACATCCTAAATCTTTCTAAATGTGAACACTCTCAAAATTTGCGTTACCTTACTATAGTGCTGTAGTGCTAAGCAACCCAATGGTTCTTCGCTAAATAGGTGGGTAGAGTCAGCAAGTTTCGTTATGGTGTAATAGTTGTATGTAACATACTGGAGAACATAAACAAGATTAGAGAATGACTAATATGCTCACCCACCTGAAATAGCGAAAAGCCCAAATTTAGTCACTCATTTTCTTCTTTATTTTTTCTTCTACTATTTTGTCTACTCTTTTTTGGAAATAAAATAACAATACTGCTACAAGAAGCCCCACCGTTACAACTACAACAACTACACAAACAATCACTACATCCCTCAAACTAACTACGTTCACATCAGACGTTCCATTATTACCATTTGATGAACCATTATTTCCACCAGATGACTTCCCACTGGCCTCAGGGTACACATTATTACCTCCATAAGGACCCGTAGCTGTATTGCCTGAAATTTCACCGTTTTTCCAATCAAATGTACTGTCTTGTTTGTATACACCCCCACCCGCATATGCTTTGTTGCCCGAAATTTTGCCTCCCGATATGGTAAAAAAACTATTACACCATACACCTCCACCATTTTCTGAAACGGTGTTAGCAGAAATTTCGCCGCCTGACATAGTAAAAAAGGTCATGCGTCAAATTAGTTTATTTCCAAATTCTAACACATTTATAAGCAAACCAAACAAAATCTCATGCATCTCCAAAGACTTAGAATAACAAATAG
>WRNB01000020.1 GCA_009776805.1 Candidatus Bathycorpusculum grumuli
AATTTGTAGCTTGGCATGATTGTTTTCACGTTTTTTTTGTGAAACTATATCACACACTTCTATTTATAAAACTCTACTTACTCACTGGATACACCACTAGTAGATATTGATAACTTATATGGCAACTTGAAATCGTATTAACGCATATTCATCATGCTTAAACCAATTTTCAATATCCACAAACACAAGGCCTTTCGCTATTTTAGGTGGGTACACACAACACCCCTCCACCAAAAAACCACAAAAAACCAACACACACAAACACCACCAACACACCACCACCACGAATTAACGGGGTGCGAGACTCAACCCTTGTGGTTGATGTCTGCGGTGGCGTAAATCCTAAAAAAACAGGTTTTTCGCTAAAATAGGTGGGTAGAGTCAGCAAGTTTCGTTATGGCGTAATAGTTGTATGTAATATGTTGGAGGATGTGGACAATTTAGAGAAGGTCTTATGTGTTTACTCACTTGAAATAGCGAAAAGTCATAAATTTTTTGGAATTTAATCGTGAACTGTTTTGATACAGGACATAATTGTGTATGACATAATTGTGTCATGGTTGATCGATGTTCGCTATTTCACTTGTAATGCAGTTTTGACAGTTTTTGCATGTCCCAATATTTTGACGTAATTACACTTACTAGATTTTTAGTCTACAATTTTTTCTAAATGTAAATATTCCCAAAAATCATGGGAAATTATTTTAAAAACATAATGAAAAAGAGGATAAAAACGCGTTAAACATGTAGGGTTTAACGTAGGGTTTCTTGGAATGTTGACATTTCAACTGTTGGTACTGGTTTGACTGCTTCAGAGACTCTAGAGGCAATAATTTTTTTAATATTTTTGTCAGCAGCTTTGTCAACGATGCGTTGTGTTATGATGCCGTCGAAAATGATTACGTTAACGTGTTCGATTTGTTGGAGTTTTTCTGCTAGTTGACTTACAGGTAAACGTTCAATTTGTTCCAGTTTATCGTTTAGTAATAGTGCTTCAAGTGTGCCTTGTAATGATTTGACTGCTTCTTTGATTTGTTCTGGAATTTGTGGCTTTTGAGGTCGTGAAGGTGCACGTTCTGGTGCAGGTTGTTGTTTTCTTTGAGTTTGTGGCTGTTGTGGAGGTTGAGTGTTTTGTTGTGGAGGTTGAGTGTTTTGTTGTGGAGGTTGAGTGTTTTGTTGTCTGTGTAGTTCTGCAACTGATACTCGATTTTCTATAGCTTCGGCGATTTCTTTACAATTACATTCTTCGATTTCTTTGCCTCTTGGGGCGCGCCCGATGTATTTGACGTTGGTTACTTGTAATAGTTCTTTTTGAATTAAATCACCGCCTCTGTCGCCGTCTAGAAGTGCTGTTGCTTCGCGTTCTTTGGTTAAGCGTTTTATTGTGTCGGGAACTTTTGCGCCTTCCAATGCCACTGTATTTGTTAGACCGCATCGCATTAAATTGATTATGTCTGCGCGTCCTTCGACTACGATGATTTCGCGTGAATTTTCAAGTGTTGGTCCTGAGGGTAAATCTTCGGGGCCATATTTTTCGACTTTACCAACTTTTATGGTTTCGCTGATTTCTTTGTAAACCTCGTCAACGCTTGGCATAGATTCAATATTCCATTTGTGGAGGATTTCTTTTGCACGGTCAATGATGATTTTTCGTCTTGCCTCTCGGATGTCTTCGATTTTGTCAAGGATTACTTTGGCACTGCAAGGGCCGATGCGATTTATGCTCTCTACACTTGCCGTGATAAGTGCTGTAGAAACGCGATCTAGGCTAGTTGGTACAGTTATTGAACCGGTTGTGTGGTCGTTTTTAGAGTGAAGGTCAATTTCAATTCTGCCAATACGACCAGTTTTTTGCAGTTCTCGTAAGTCAAGTTCTGAGCCGAAAAGTCCTTCTGTTTGACCAAAAACTGCTCCTATGACGTCAGGTTTCTCAACGACACCGTCAATTTCAAATCTAGCATGTATAACATACTTTATCGTAAATGTTTGGGAAGTTCCCATAAATATGCACCTTTTTTTTAATTATGTTGTAAGTTTTATTTTGATGAGTTAATCAAGTGAGCTATCTCATAGAGATGTTTACTCAATTATTGTTAACACTATTTTTAGTAGTATGGCTACGTTATAACAGTTTTGGTACAATACCAAAACAAGTATTCAATAATAACCAAAAAACAGAAAAATCAATATCCGTTAACATTTCAACTATAAACATTACATGAATTGTTGCCCCTTAATTTTTAACTTAACCAACAATTTTTTGACAGTGTATCTTAATTGGCTATTTTTCCAGTACTATAACATTTTTACACTAAACACCACACACTATCTACTACCGTAATTTTTTATTTCCATTTTCCAAATCGTACACTTTAACAAGTTTGAATTCTATTGTGCTGTGTCTTGTTTTTAGTGTTTTTTGTGTGGTTGTGGTTCTTTGGATTTGTTTGTTTGAGTCTCGGTAGGTTGGTTGTATAGTTTGGTTATTGTTGTGTTTTGGAGTTTTTCTATGGGTTTTTGGAGTGTTTGTTTTGGTGTGTTTCTTTTTGTTTGTTTTTTGGGATATGTTGGCAGGTTTATATTGCCTTGTATTTCTATTTGTGTTTGGACGAGATGAGTTTCACTTTGTTGTTTATTGTAGGTGACATAGTGACTCTTTTTGTCCATAAAAAGTTAATCGATTAACCTACAGCACCAAAAATTTACTGATTTTTCGCAGTTTTTAGCTCATTTACTGTTTTGGGGCTAATGTAGCTTGTAGCATAATTCTGCTCAATAGTTTCATTGCCCGATTTGCTAAACCGTAGCTTTTTGTCTTTAGCTTTTGCCCAACCATGATAATACGTCCAAGAAGACTTTAGCTCATTTTTCTTAGCAAAGATTCGTATTTCCTTCATAAGTGTAGACATTTTACTCAAATTACATGTACAAACTCGCTCCAAATAATCCACTTGACCGTTGCGCCATTTTTCATAATTCTCTTTGGTCAAAACGCCAATTTTTTGCATAACATCCACAGGTGCAACCACACCAGTCGTGGTTATCAGCTCATACATGGCCTGATTTACTTTATGCCTTAATTCATTATCATTCATACAAACCCACTATCACATCAAGTTTATAACAAGACACATTAGAGGTCTATAATTAATTCTCATCTCCTGTTGTTCTCTCTTTTTGCCTTACCTTTTTGAACACCACTTTCACCCAATCAAGCAACACTCAGTTCTGATAACGTCAACAAATTTTGGTATAGTATGTTGAATAGCATTAAACAGACGAACAATAGCAAAGGCTAAAAAATGAAAAGAATCTAAACGAAAAATATCGCTAAAAATAGCACCCTGAAAGTTGGGATCAAATAAACCATAAATAGCGTAAAACAAAAGAATTTAACAAACACACTACAACACCAAAACGCTTGTGAACTTTGAAAGATATTTAAAACCTGTAGTCAGATATGACATTGAAGGTATTGTATGGAAGGTTTCTTTGATAATGTTGCTACAATTATTGAGCAAGCACGAACATACGTAGGACGCACTGCAGATTTAGCCATGTGCATCACCTATACGAAATTGGACGCATGATTGTCGAACAAGAACAGAAGGGCAAAGAACATTCAGAATACGGCAGTGAATTGTTAAAAAAATTATCTACCCATTTAACTGGCCGATTTGGCAAAGGCTTTTCCGCTACAAATTTAAAATACGCAAGACAATTTTACCAAACCTATGCCCCTTCAATTCAACAATTAAATTCCACTAAATTTAAAACTAACGTTGTAAATCGTCAATCACCGATTGACGAATTCAATTTACAAAAATTATCCTTAAGTCGTCAATCAATGTTTGGCGAATTGCCCTTTAAATTAAGGTTACTATTCAATTTTTTCATAGTTAAAACGATTTCACTAGAACTGTCGGCAACGCTCATTATTATCTCCGCTTAGTTTTAGCAAACGTAGTGGTTGCTTGTTTCATCATTTCTTTTTGTAGTTCTGTAGGGCCCTCGTTAATATCGCGCTCAAGCTCTTTTACTGCTTTACGGCTAAGAGTGGGTATTGGATAGGGTTTCATTGTTGTGACCTTCCTGCTATTGTTAGAGACGTTTCGCATAAATACTTTGTTTTTTTGTGGTTGTGTTAAAAAAAATGTCAGTTGCGGATTTGCCCATTACCTAAAATTACGTATTTTGTTGTTGTCAAGTTTTGTATACTCATGGGACCTCGTGCATGTAGTTTTTGGGTGCTTATGCCTATTTCTGTGCCTAAACCAAATTGGTTGCCATCAGTAAAACGAGTACTAGCATTCCAATATACTGCTGCGGCGTCTATTTCTTGTAAGAATTGTGTGGCTTTTTTAAAGTCACTGGTAATTATGGTTTCACTGTGTTTTGTACCATACTTGTTTATGTGAGCAATAGCCTCTGAGATGTCTTTAACAACTTTAATACTGATTATTAGGTCAAGGTATTCTGTGTACCAATCTTGATCTGTTGCGGTTTTAACTGTTGGTATGATTTGGCATGTTTCTTTATCCCCTCTAACTTGAACGTTATTATTTTGTAGTTCTGCAACTATTTTTGGTATGTACGTTTTTGCTATTTTTCTGTGAAGTAATAGTTTTTCAACAGCATTGCAAACTCCTGGTCGTTGAGTTTTTGCGTTAATTATTAGAGATGTTGCCATTTCTATGTCAGCATCAGCTTCTATGTACATGTGACAGTTACCAGTACCAGTTTCAATAACAGGGATTTTAGATTTTTCAATAACTGTTTTTATTAAATCTGTGCCGCCACGGGGAACGAGAACATCAATATATTCTCGCATAGTCATTAATTCTTCGGCAACACTACGTTCAGGTGAATTGATTACTTGAATTGCATCAACTGGAACATCTGTACTTGATAATGCCGTTCGTAAAACATCGCCGATAACAATGTTAGATTGTAAAGCATCTGAACCTCCACGTAAAATAACGGCGTTTCCTGCTTTTACACAGATGCCTGCAGCATCTGAAGTAACATTAGGGCGCGACTCATAAATTACACCCACTACACCCATGGGGACACGAATTTGACTTATGATTAAACCGTTAGGGCGAGTCCAACTGGATAAAATTGTTCCTATTGGATCAGTTAAAGTTGCGACTTCTCGTAATTCGTTTATCATTTTTTGGATCTTTTTTTGATCTAAAGTTAAACGATCAAGAAGTGGTGCTTTGACATTTTTTGCTTTAGCAACTTTAACATCAACCAAATTTGCGGCAAGAATTTCCTCAACATTTGTTTCTAACGCGTTTGCCATTTGATATAATGCTACATTTTTTTGGTCGGCAGAAAGTTTTGCTATTTTAACTGAAGCCGCTTTAGCTTTTTGACAGATTTCCTCAATCATTTATTTATTCTCCTATACAATAGATATTTCTGTGTTCAATAACTTCTTTAGGTTTATCTGCACCCAATTTTTCTAAAACCTCAGCAATCTGTAATCCTTTCACCTGATCAAGTTGGCTGCTATTAAAGTTTGGATTACCTCTTGCAAATTTTTGATGCTTTTCATCTTCAATACTGATAACATCACCAACATCAAAAACGCCAACTACGCTAATTACACCAACAGCAAGTAAACTTGAGCCTTGAAGTATTGCCTCTTTTGCACCCTCATTAACTTGTACAGATCCTTTAACTGCGGCACCATAAGCAAGCCAACGTTTCACAGCAGGCATACGTTCATGAGGTTTAAAAAAAGTGCCAATTTCTTTACCTGCTAAAATATCCGTTATCACATTTTCTTTTCTACTGTTTGAAATTACAACAGGAATCCCACAATTAACGGCAATTTCAGCAGCTTTAATTTTACTCTGAATACCGCCTCGGCCACGTTTACTTTTACCTTTAAGCGATGATTTTAATTCATCAGTAATAACAGTAACATTTTTTATAAACTCTGCACCAATTTCTGAAGGATTAGTCGTATATAAACCCTCAACATCCGAGAGCATAATCACTAAATCCGCGCTAATGGCTCCAGCAACTAATACAGAGAGCATATCATTATCACTAAAATTCACTTCATACCCATCTGTACGTCTAAGTTCAGCAACACTAGTCACGTCATTTTCATTGATAATAGGTACTACACCAATTTTAAGTAACAATGTCAATACATCACATGTGTGAACATATGCTTCTCTATTAGAAAGGTCCTCTGCTGTAAGTAAAATTTGTGCAACTTTTAAATTATGATCAGCAAATAGTTTACGATATTTTGCCATCAACACACTTTGACCCGCAGCAGCAGCTACTTGTTGAAAAACAACATCATGTTGATTAGGTGTAATCCCAAGTTCAGCAATTCCAGCTGCAACCGCGCCAGAAGTTACCAACACAATTTTATCGCCGTGTTTTGATGCTTGTGCAATTTGATAAACAAGATTTTGCATTTCATGTTCATCTAATTTTCCGTCACTTGTGGTTATACCACTTGTACCAACCTTGACAACTATCAATCTTGAAGGCATGTCGTTCACTTTGTTGCGTAAGCTATAAAGAAAACAGTGTCTTACTTAAATGCGTTTAAGAAATAAGCATTATACTGGTAATAAACTGTTAAATTTAAGAATACTATTTGGAACAGTTTAAAATACAACCAACAAATAATTAATATACCTTATTAAAATTCATGTATTTAACATTTAAACCTCAACTTTTTTGCAACATCATAAAGAAAAAATATATAAGTCTTTAAAACATCGGGTTGAGACTTGGCTAATTAATATGAGTGTCCCATTACAATTACTATCTCTAACTAATATGCAGTTAACCCAATTTGCATTTTTGCTTGCACCCATTGCAGGTGTTATTGCAATACTTGCAGCTTTAGTGCTTATGCGAAAAATTGGTAAAATGGATCCTGGATCTCCAAAAGCCCAAGAAGTAGCAAATGCTATTCGTATTGGAGCTTACGCCTTTTTAAAAAGGCAGTATACAACAATCTCAATTATCACTATCATAATATTTGTGTTACTCATAGTGGCACCAGGTCTTGGTCCTGGAACCGCTATAGCATTTCTGATTGGTGCAGTTGCATCTTTAGCAGCAGGTTACATTGCTATGGATAATGCTACCAAAGCTAATGTTCGTTCAGTAGCCGCGGCCAAAGTAAGTGCTGATAAAGCTTTAAGAACTGCATTTTATGGTGGAGCAACAATGGGTTTTGCTGTTGTTGGTCTTTCACTTTTAGGTGTTACAGCATTGTTTTTGATTTATGGTGGTTATAATGCGCTTTTTGATCAAACTCTTACACCTTTGGTTGCCGCTACATTAGGTCGAAGTGCTGCAAGCGGTATTGTAGGTATGGGTTTTGGTGCTTCTTTGATTGCGTTGTTTGCTCAACTTGGTGGTGGTATCTTTACTAAAGCGGCAGATATTGGTGCAGATATTGTTGGTAAAGTTGAAGCCGGTATACCTGAGGATGATCCAAGAAATCCTGCATGTATTGCTGATAATGTTGGTGATAATGTGGGTGATTCTGCGGGTAGGGGTGCGGATCTTTTTGAGTCTGCGGTTGGTGAGAATATTGGTGGTATGGTTATTGGTGGTATTCTTAGTATGGCAACGGGGAATTTGTTATTTTTAATTTTTCCGTTGATTATTAGGGCTTTAGGTATATTTGCAACTTTGGTGGGTATTCCTTTTGTGAAATTGCGTTCTTCTGAAATGAAAAATCCTATGAAAGCGTTGCGTAAAGGTGTAACAGTGACAACTATTGTGTGTGCTATAATGTTTTTTGTTGTTTCATTTCTATTCTTTAATATTGGTTGGTATTTTATCTTTGGTAGTTTAATGACGGGGTTGGTTGCAAGTGTTTTAATTGATTACATCACGGATTATTATACTGGACGTGATCGAACTCCTGTTAAGAAAATTGCTCAAGCAAGTAGAACTGGTAGTGCTACAAACATTATTACAGGTATTGCGGTAGGTTTAGAAACAGTAGCACTTCCCATAATTACTATTGGTGTTGCATTAATCACATCATATGTCTTGGGTAACCAATATGCTATAATAAATGGAATTTCACCATTTTATGGCGGTATCTACGGCACAACTTTAGCAACTATGGGTATGCTTGCAGTAATGGGCATAGTTTTAGCTCTTGACGGTTTTGGACCAATTGCTGATAACGCTGCAGGAATTGCAGAAATGGCTGGAGACAAAGGCTCTGCAGAAACAATGGAAGCACTTGATGCTGTAGGTAATACAACAAAAGCTTTAACCAAAGGTTTCGCACTTGGCTCAGCAATGCTTGCCGCATTATTACTGTTCCATACATACATTGAAGACGCAGCTTTATACTGGGGTATAGAAATTACAATTGACTTAGCTAACCCTGTGGTACTTGTTGCAGGCTTTATCGGTGCAATGCTTCCATTTCTCTTCTCAGCACAAGCAATTGACGCAGTAGGCAAGGCAGCAACAAAAATGGTTGCAGAAGTAAGACGACAATTCAAAGAAATCCCGGGAATCATGAACGGTACAGCAAAACCAGAATACGACAAAGCAGTTGACATCAGCACCAAAGCAGCACTCTCAGGTATGATAATTCCAGGTATAATCGTTGTAATTGTACCTATAATCATAGGCATACTAATGGGTCCAATCGCAGTTGGCGCACTAGTCATTGGATGTACACTAACAGCTGTTCCACTAGCATTATTCATGAACACAGGCGGAGGAGCATGGGATAACGCAAAAAAACATATAGAAGCAGGCAACCTTGGTGGCAAAAACAGTTCAGCTCATCAATCAGCAGTAGTCGGCGACACAGTCGGTGATCCATTAAAAGACACAGCAGGACCAAGTCTACACGTACTCATAAAACTATTATGTACATTATCAGTCGTGTTCATCCCACTGTTTCTCAACTTACTTGGTTTAATCTAACCAATAAACCAAAAGTGCACAATTTTTTCAGTGCACATTTTCTTTTGCCCATAAACATCATTAACCATATATTTTTGTTCCAAACTATATTTTTACTTCTTCCAATTACATATGTTAATCAAGTTAAGAGATGACGTTTAGCGTGAAAATTGTAGAAAAAAATCTTCATCAATGCTTTGTTAAAGTTGTACCTGACACACCTGATGACCTTTGGCACTTATACAATGTTGTCTATAAAGGTGATGAGGTTTATGCATACACTTCTAGAGCAATAAAAACCGATTCTGAAGCCTCACGCCCTAAAAGTGCTGAACGTGTTTCCGCATTTATGGGTGTAACCGTTGAGTATGTTGGCTGGGATAAATTTTTAGGAAAACTCAGAGTACATGGTCTAATCTGTCATGCTCCCGACATAATTCCCATAGGTGCACATCACACAATTGCACTTGGCCTAAACCAACAATTTACCATAGTGAAAAAACAATGGCCAAAACATCTTCTTGACAGGCTAAACTTGGCAAGTGAAAGTGAAAAACCTCTACTCATACTGTCAATAGATGATGAGGGTTACGCTATTGCAGAGACCAAACAGTATGGTGTAGAAATAAAAGTTGAAGAACGCATCAGGCTTCCGGGAAAAAATGAAGCAGATAAACGTGTTGAAGGCACAAAAGCCTATTTCAGAAAAACTCTAAATACATTAAACCAACTCTGGACACAAAACCATAATCCAATTGTAATAATTGGGACTGGATTTGTCAAAAATGATTTTGCTAGATACATTTCTGAAGAAGCAAAAGACATAAACAAACACGTAGCCGATATAAAAAGTGTTAACAATGGTGGAACAGCTGGTATACATGAAGCTCTTCGTTCAGGTGTACTGTTAAAAACTACTAATCAATTACGTGTGGTAGAAGAAACTGATGCTATTGAAGAAGTTATGAAACGCCTTGGTAAAGGTGAAGGTACTATAACCTATGGTTTAACAGGTGTTGAAGAAGCAGTGCAAATTGGTGCTATTGAAAAACTCATTGTTGCAGACACTGCACTGCGAGATGCTGAAGAAAACCAACGGCTTAAACTGGAAACTTTAATGCGTGATGTTGAAAGGCAAAATGCTAAAATAACCGTAATAAGTACAGAACATGAAGCAGGGTCTAAACTTCTTTCTCTTGGTGGTATAGTTGCTTTACTTAGATTCCCAATTTATCATGCTCCAACAAATCAATAATTTTTTTGTATGTATTTAGTTCACGTGGTTATGCAAGTATAAGCATGTGTATGTGTTATGATTTGTTAAGCAAAAACCGAAAAGATTTATTTTTTAATGGAAAAATGTGTTGTTTAAAAATGTGTTTTTGTTGAGTTAAATACGTGTTGTTATTCTGTGTATTTGGAGGTGTATGTGGTTTTGTTTGGTTTGGTTGTTAATGTGTTGGAGTTTGGAACTAAATTAGTTTGAAGTATTCATGAAATATCGTGTGTTTTTGAACCATTCATAAGCGTTTTTAAGAACACACAACTTTGCACACAACTCACAGACAAGGTATTTGTAGCCAAATTAAAACAATTGACTATGAACATTCTTCATTATAGCAAATATGCTGTTACGTTCCATTAGGTTGTTTGTCAAATTTCATAATTTTTGTACTGTTTTGTGTAATGTTAAGCATTTGAGTGGGTTTGGTGTGTTGTTTGTTTTTATACACGTTATTTTATTGTTATAGATAAGAGTGTTATTACTGTTGGATTATTTTTAAAATCATGTGTTTATTCCAGTTACAGTTAAAATTTAATTTTGACTATATATTTTGGAGTTTTACACCAAATTTAAGAACATATTTTTTTGCTTCAAAAATAGAAAAATCATTAAAAAGATATTTAACAATGGAGACTGTATAGTAAAACATGTCTTACAGATTTACGTTCAACTCTATTGGTTTATCTGCTGATTATAGCATAAGATTTTCATTTATAATTTTGACATTTTTTGTAATTGCAGGGCTTATTTGTTGTTACTTAAATATGGTTAATGTCATATCAGATATAACCTATTATATCCTATTGATTTGTTTACTTTTAATTGCCCTGTGTTTAATTCATTTTTTAAATAAAAAATCAAAGAGTCGCTACAGTTTAAACATACAATAAAAAGAATTATCCGTAATTCCAGAAATATTTATTACCACAAAAATTAAAATATGTAACTGTAAAAATTTTTTCAAAACACACACAAACCACAAAAATCCGCAAATATAAACAAATATATCGTGCTAATGTGTTAGTGGTAAGAAATATTTATTACCACTAAGACGAGTGCATAAACCATCAAAACTATAGCATCATTTGACTACAAAAAGCAAGCAACAACATTATTTTAATGTAACTCGCGTCGTGTTCAACATTCACTAATTGTGGTAAGAAAAAAGTCGGGAATTACGGATTATTTTGCTTTATTTGCTTTCTTAGTGCATGCATCACTGCAATATTTCTTTTTAGCGTCAAACGTCATAAATTTTTGTTTACATACTGGGCACTTTTTATCCAAACACTTCACCTCACACAATATTGTCTGATTAACTAAAAAAGTTTTCCCAAAAACATTTTTATAACTATTATCACCTAAATTTTTGGTCATGTTTTAAAATGGTTTATAAACTTGGTAAACAATATGTAATTAACACGGAGACACTTAAATGGTAAATAAAACAATTACCTGCATTCATTGTGAAAGTGAAAAAATAGTAAAAATGGGTAAACACCCAAACAACAAACAACGATTAAAATGCAAAACGTGTGGAAAAACATTTCAAGAACAATATTCAAGCAATGGAGCTAAACCAAAAACTAAATTATTAATTGTAGAGATGGCGTTAAATGGTAGTGGTATACGTGATACAGCGCGTGTTTTAAACGTAAGCCCCAATACTGTGCTGTCGGTTTTAAAAAAACAAAAAAGTTCCTCATAATTTTTAATCCAAAATATGTATTTTTGATAAATTATTAAAAATTTGTTTTGAAATTGGTGTGATGTGTGGTAGGGTTTATTGTAAAAAAACGTTTGTTGGTTGTGGTGTATGATAAATGTGATGCGGAGTAGTTGTAGTGTATGTTTTTGGGTTGGGTAAAAGTGTGAGTTTTTGTGTGAGTTCTGGACTTTGTTGGAAGGTTTAAAACTTGATATTGTTGTTGTGTTTTTTTGTGATATTTTTGTTTACTTTGGAATCGTACTAAGTGTCATTTTGTGTATTGTGTAGTGTATTGTGTGTATGTGTTTGTTGTTTTGTGTGTGGTTGGTGTGTTTGGTTTGTAGGTCTGTTTGTTGTTAAGTTTTTGGTGTTGTATGTGGTTTTGTTTGGTTTGTTTATGTTTTTGTTAGAATTTCGTTGTCAACTATTTTAATACATGACTGAAATTTGGGTAGTGTGCCATTTTATAGGTGATTTGGTGTAGAATCTAATTTGTGTTAGCTTCTAGGTGTTTTATAGGGTCGTCAATTTTTTTAGGGAAAAACTATGTTTTATTTCCTGTACATCACATAAAATATCTATCTATAAAAATCTATCCTATATTGGCACATTACTGGAATTTGTGCTAGTTTTGTCTCTTAAGGGTTTTTGTTTGAGATAAAAAATAACGTGAGAATTACGGTTAAACTGTTCGATACATGACCCAAACTAATAACCTCAAAAACCCGCTAAAAACACCAAAAACAATAAAGACTAAGGTCTAATCTAGTATTTACAATATATATTAATCTAATAATAAAATTTAGGGTATAGAGTGTATGCAGTTCCATAACAGAAACATAATTTCAATACAAGATTTCACAAAAGAAGAAATCAACTACATTCTAAAAACAAGTCAAACTATGGAACCAATCGCTAAAACAGGAATTAACACTCTAAAAGGTAAAATTCTTGCAACTCTCTTCTTTGAACCATCCACACGAACACGCCTAAGTTTTGAAGCTGCTATGCAAAAACTTGGAGGTTCAACTATAGGTTTTAGCGATGCAGAAACATCAAGTACCAAAAAAGGCGAAAATTTTGTAGATACAATTCGGACAGTCGAAAACTATGCAGATGTCATCGCATTAAGACACAGTCTAGAAGGTGCTGCAACAGTAGCTGCAGAATACTCAAAAATTCCAATAATCAACAGCGGAACAGGTGCTCAAGAACACCCAACCCAAGCACTAATAGACCTCTACACAATTCAAAAAGAAAAATGCCAAATAGATAATCTCAAAATCGCAATAATCGGTGATTTAAGATACGGACGAACAGTACACTCATTTGCAAGTGCACTAACAAATTACAACATCGAACTCTACTTAGTTTCACCCAACGCCTTGCGAATGCAAGAAAACATCTTGACCGAAGTGAAAAACAAAATTTCCGTAACTGAAACCTCAAACCTTGAAGAAATAATGTCAAAAATAGATGTTCTATATGTAACACGTATTCAACGTGAACGTTTCCCCGATCCGACAGAATATGCCAAACTAAAAGGGGCATACCGAATAGATCAAAAAATCATCAAAAACGCTAAAAAAGGCATGATAATATTACACCCATTACCAAGAGTCGACGAAATTGCACCAGAAATTGACCAAACCCCATATGCACGTTACTTCCAACAGGTAGGAAACGGGTTATTTGTAAGAATGGCAATTCTATCGCTGGTACTTGGTGCAACAAAATAAGTTTATGTTGAATTGAATCTATTAAAGATACCTAAAGTACTTATTGAACCACAATTTGGACATTTATGTCGAGTTTCGAACCAGCTTTTCTTACAATTACGACAATAGGTAATCACGCGATTGTAGGTGAAGAATTCTAGTGATTGGTGCGAAGTGATTAAGTGTTGTGTTAGCTCTAAAAGTGTTACAGGTGATACATCAATAGCACCTAACTCGATAATATTTAACGAGCCACCTATAGTTAATTCTGATAGTTTTTGAGTAAATGCTATTTCTTCTGTTTGAATAGATACAGGGTCAGTTTTGAGTTTTAGTCTCTTAGTTGTTGAATAAAATGGGTTATCTCGTGTGCCTGAAAATTTGATTTTTGCTATGCCGTATTTCTCTATATCAAGTTGAGCTAACCGTTCAGAGGCTTTAGTATGGCATAAAATTGCAGGGTAAAGCCGCTTGCCATGTTTTCGACTGGATTTTTGTCGGAAAGCGGTAATGTTTTGGATTATTTCTTCTATAAATGTTTGGTTTTCTTGTTCGGTTATGCTTTTTGAGGTGAATGCTTCAACAGTTTCTATTAAGCCTGCAAAATTTATAATTCTTGAACAATTTTCTAGTCTGAAATAGGCGTCGCCATATGTGCTTTTGAGTAGAAATGGTAACGAGTTTTTTCCAAACAGTTTTAATGCGTTATATTTTATGCTTAATGCTCGAGCGGCTATTTCACAGTGTTCTTTGAGTAAATCAAAAAACTTGTTTTTGTCGCCTTCTGCTTCTTGAACGAGTCTGGGTAGATTTATGGTTACGCTACCTATGCATCCAGTACGTAAGGTGTCGGTTTCCCAGTCACCTGTTAAGTCAGGTGTGAGTTTTGTTCCTGAAGAAGAAAAAGTGGTTAATGTATTTTCTTTTGTTGTAGTGTTAGCGAAGTAAATCATTCCTTGTTGAGTGGCTGTTGTGTGGGCTTTAAGGAGTAGTTTTTTTGTGTTTTCGTCCTTTAAGATTTTTGGATTAATTTTTATGATGATTTGTGGGTTTATTAATGGTTTTTCTGTGGTGATTTCGTTGTAGGCTTGGAGGGTTAAATCTGCAAGTAGTTGGATCTCTTTTGTATAGTTGCTGTATTTATGGTTATGTTGCATGTTTGGTTCTATGGCTTGTTTTTCTGTGAGTGCAGGTGGAGTTGTGAGGTCTATTTCTAATGTGACTTGTGCATGTTGGCTGATGTTTAAAATAAATAGTGTTATGGCTTGTTTTATTGTTGTTTCGTCGATTCCTATGGTGTAGGGTGCAAGGAAGGTGTTGAAGTAGCTAAAGATTTGTTGTTGGCTTGTTTCCATGTTTGTGTGTAGGAGTACGTTGTGGGCTATTGATAGTGCTGATTCAAAGTTTTTTGGTGGTTCAATTGTAATTTGGGTGTTATCGTCGAATTTAAGTCCGTTTAGGAAGAAGTATCGCATGTCGTGGATGACTTCGCGTGGTTTGAGGAGCCAAGTGCCTAGATCATCTATGTTTATGCTGCCTGAAAGATGGGCGTCTGCTATGTCTCGTGAGAAAATGTTTAGAAGTATGTATTCGCTTATCACGTTTTGTCCTGCTTTGGAGAGTAAGTTGGATGCGTTTAGGTTGTGGTCTTTTGCTTCGATAAGTGTTGTTACTTCGTGTATGGGCATGCCTACTCGGGTTAGTTTGTGTCGGTATTCTTCAAATCCTTTTTCTACTAGGATGCTGTTTACCATTTCACGTATTAATGCTGCTGTGATGTATTTTGTTTTGGATTTGAGTAGGCGTTTTTCTGTTTCTTTTGCAGCTTTTTGGGCAAGTTCAGGGGGTACTTTTGCTTCTTTAATTAAAGAGTTAGCGATTTTGTTTTGGTCGAACTCTTCTAATGTAAAATGTGATGTGCGTACAAGCATGTTTTTTTGGGTAAGGGTTTTTTTCTCTACACGGTCTGCGATGTCGAGAACCATTTTTCCTAGTTCTGTTAGGAAATATTTTTTTGCGGCGACATCTACTTCTACTAAATTGGCTTTAAGGAGAAATTTTAAGTGATAAGCGAAACGGCCTGCGTCTCGGTTAGGGTTCATTTTAAGGTAAGTCATTAATTCTGTATATGAGAGGGATCCTTTGTCAAATAGTAGATTTAAAAGTTGTAGTCTGAGAGGTGAAGAAACGGCTTTTAACACTTTAACGCCTCGTGATCTGTTTGGAAGAGTAACCATTTATTTCCCTCAGTTTTGTTGATGTTTATTTTATGTAATGTAGGGTTATAGTTTAGTAAAGGTTGTATTTATACAAGTTCTAAATATAAAAAACAAAATTGTTACTTTAAGCGTTTTTTTATTGTATAATGTAGGGTTGTTAGTATAGCTATTCCGAAGAGTGTGAGGTAGAATAGGTGTGCTATGCCTATTGCAGGTAAAACCAAAATGATGGGTATGCTAAATGGGTAACCTGTGAATGTTGGTAGTAGGACGGTGGTTATGGGTATTAGTAGTATAAGGTTTTTTTTGTCGTTTTTAAGAAATATTTTGTAATCTTGGGTTTTTGTTATAATTATTATGGTTGTTATAAGTAAGATGATTTCGGTTGTAATGTTTATGGGGTCGTTGATGCCTATATATTTGAATCCTGCGTCATGAAATCCAAAAGTGTTAGTGGTTAGTGGCCAAAATAGTTGAAGTTGTCCTCCGATGAAGAAGTCTCCGATTAAAAAGTGTGATGTATAAGCTAAAAAATATGGTATTGCGCGTTTGTTATAGGTGATGAAGAATGGGGTGAAAATGGCGAGGGCGAAAATTAGAGAATGGGTTGGTCCATGGTGTATTGTTGTTTTAGTAAGTGTTCCGATGGCTATGTCGATGTCGGGTAGTATTGATAAAACTAGCAATGTGGGAATGTTTGGGTTGGTTTTTAAAATTTTAGCTGAAATTTTGCCTATTAGGTAAGCTAAGGACATGTGACCAACAGCAAACATGTAGTGTTAACCTTGTAGTCGGAACATTTATCAAATTATTAAGTTTGTTGTTTAGGATTGTGGATCTGTTAGTGTTGTTTTAGTGCAGTGTGTATGTGGAGAGTTTAGCTCGTTTTTTCGTAAATATTTTGGGTGTGTTAGGTTTGTTGTTGGTTTTGTGGTTTGGTGAGGTAGTTATTTTATGTCGAAAGTGTTTTGTTCTGGGTTTTTTTTGCTGAATTTTTGCATGAATGTTAATAAAATTTTTATAATTTTGGATATTATGCCCAGTTCAGAAGACATCTGTTTTAGGTTATCAATGTCAACACGGTTTATAGCACCTATAAGTGGTGTGACAATAAGGTATACCACTAGAAAAAGTAATGCCCCCGTGAGTAATAATATTGGATATGACGCATTAATAACGGTTACAAAAACATATGCTACTATTGATGCAATAAGCGATGACGTAAAAATTTTTGCTGAATTTTTAAAATCTGCTTTAATACGATATTTTTTCCATGACCAAATTAAACCCCAAACCATACCCGGTATTGTCGAAACCATAACTGACAGTATACCACCTATTATTACAAACATTTCACTTTCTGCACCACTAAAAAATGTTCCAAAATACGTGATTATTACATATGAGAAAGGTAAACTTATGGCAAGTGATAGTATACTTTGTTTCATCATTTGTTTTGTTTTACCAATCCCTGTTTGAAAAGCTGATAAACTAACATGACCAAAGAGTACTAATAAATTAACAATTGATGAAAGAGCTAAAAATATTGGTGCATACGGAAATTTTGGCGCAATATCAACACCAAACAGAAAATCCTTTATGCCGCTTAAACCGTTTTGGAGATATGACAGTATGCCTGCTTGTGGAAAAAGAGTATTAACTATAGGTGTTGAGAGTGTTATAATTAACATCGTTGTTGGAATAAGCACAAGAGCAGTATATTTTACTGATGAAGCAAAAACTGTTTTTACTAGCTCAGGTTCTTTTTCAGGATTTAGTTTTGAGAAGGCAGGAAACAATGCAGTTGAAATAGGAAAACTGATGAAGGTGACAAGTATTGCAAAATACATTGCAGCAGTATAGTTACCCATCATACTGTTACTGACGTATAGTGCCATAAAGAAAGCAAAAATTTGAGGCAAAACACCTACAACAATATTTGATAAAGTCAACGGTACACCATATTTGAGCATAGGTGTTAATGTACGTTTTATATTACATGCGCCAACTTTTGATTTACGCAAAGGACGAAAGAGTGCAAAATAAACAAGCCCTATACTTATAATACCACCTACTACAACTGAAACAACAGCACCTAAAACTGCACCTAGAACACTAAAACCTAAAAACACCATCAAAGGACCAAGCAATGTTTTAATTAATGCCTGCAAAATCTGTGTAAAACTATTCAGTTTCATTTTTTCAAAACCCACAAATATAGCTGATCCTGCAGAAACAACCGCGCTTGCAAAAATAGAAATAGACATCAAAGCAATTAACGGTGAAGCATCAGGTCGATTAAGAATCATGGCTATAGGTTGAGCTATTGCAAAACAGGCTAAAGCAAGCAGAGCACCGCTTACAAGTTCAAAAACTATGCCTGAAAGAACTATATCATGTATTTCATCAGTTTTGTTTTCAGCTCTTAAGCTTGCAATTTTTTGTGTAATAGCAGAATTTACACCCAAATCTCTAAAATATGCAATAATGTTTGAAGGAATCAAAACTATGGAATACAAACCAAGCTCAGAATCAGATAGCAAACCAGCTAAAATCAAAGTACCTAAAGCTAATATTACATTTGAACCTACGACACCAATTAAAAGGAAAAAACTCCCAACTGTCGAAGACTTTCCCATCTGTAAAGCTTTATCTTCCATTCTACCCTACAACCTTTAAATGTCTACATTAGACTAGGGGTGTTTTTATAGGCTTTGGAAAAACAACAAGAATACGTAAAACAATAAAAATGGCAGAATAAAACAAGTGTTCACGTTAGACAGATAATGAAATTCATAACTTTAGAATTTTGCATACATTTCCGATAATCATTTCACATATTTCATCAGATTTTTGCCCTCTAAAGTAGCCTTGTGAAAATAATCATCCATATTCTATTTATAGGTGAAAACTTTTAGAATAAAAATATTGAGTGTGATTAGCTCTCAGTGAATATATGATTTTTTTATATAATTATAGTTAGATTTTAATTTTGTTATTATTTTTTGTTCAGTAAACATAATTATGCATACATTTATACGAGTTAAACAAATATAAAAAACAATAATGTACATACAAAATAATATGAATAACTTTAAAACTACTAATAAAAATTTGATTAATTCATTTATATTTAACGGAAAATAAAAATGTGAAGCAAAAATGCTTATTTTATGGATTCTTTTAATGTTAAAAAATATGTTAAAACTTGCTCAAACTCTGCTTTAGACATAGCTAAAATTGTTTGCACATTATCTTTTTGTTTAATTGATGGTGGTGACCCGTTAATTGCTGCCAATGCATAATCAAGATGCGTGAACAGATGATCCCAAGAAATATTAACCCGCTTACCCCTCAATGTATACAAAGTTAAAACATAAGTACTAGCACGGTTTAAACTGTCCTTAAATGTTTTAAGTGCAAAAGCAACAGCCGATGCATCATATTCACTCGACAAAAGACAACTATAAATCCGCCGATAACTTTCCTCTAACAAAACAATCTCTGCATAGAGATCCTGTCTAATTTTTACCTCAGTTTCACCAGACATAAAACTTCACTTGTTTTATAGCTACAAAGCAACTAAATAAAACTTACACTTAATTTCACAAAAACAAGTCACCAAAAAATAAACCACAGACAACCTCCGAAAACTCACTTTTTACGGTTTCAACAACTAAAAACAAAATAAACCACTTACAAAAACAAAAAAACTATGCATCATAATTAACATACATAATTGATTTTTCAGAATCTTTTTAATTACCAAAAATAATAATCCCATAAAAAAACAAACAAACGGTAATGCTGAAAACTTTGGAACAAACGGCATTGATTATTGACTTGGTCGTTGCTCGTTTGTTGTCTCAACAGGTAAAGTTATATGCGTAGGTGATACTGACTTGTTTTTAGTTGTAAACCATTTATAGACTGCAATCGGAATCCAGCCACTGATAATACAAACGGTTGCTGGAAGCCCTCCAATATTCAATACTTCTTTAAGGTCAAGCATAAATAGTCCCCAGACACCAAATGCCACAGACATAGAAACAATAGATACCAAAGCAGTTTTTTTACCAAATTTATTAAACGTTTGAACAGCGAGAACACCTGCAAAAAAGAAATCACCTAAACCTAAACCTCTAAAAAGCAGAGACCCAGTGTCCTGTGTCACTATTGGAACGTTTGGCAAATAAACCATGGCAGGTATACCAAGATCAGTAAATGTGTTTGCGACAGTAACCATTGGTCCAATGAAAACTAGACAAATATCAATTAAAGTTAATAGAACCGCAAAGACACACGCAGATTTCCAAGAAAATAACGGAGCAATATATATGATCATAAAGATGACAAAGGTGAATGCGAAGACATCCAATAGGTAGGGATACCAAATTTGAGTGACTCCTTTGTATAGAACGTTGAAAAATAGAAATAACAGTACAAATAGTGATGAAGGTTGAGCTGCCATATACCATCGCCCATTTTTTGTTGTTTTTCTTTGTTGTTCAAAAACTGTGACGCCAAAACAAAATGTTGCTAACCCAAAGAAAGCTATTGTACGGTAGATTGTATAGGTATCACTAAATGGGCCTGTAAGGCTAACTAGTCCTGCGATTATGGCTGCTGTTCCAAAGCCTATTGATATTAGTTGAACTCGTGATTTTGTCATATTGGAGAATGTATGAGTGAATGTGAAGAGTAGTGTAGTATGAGTGCATAGAAAGAAAATCAACAGTGCGTTTTCAAATATGCCACCGGAGTTAATTGTAGAGGCGTAAGCCATGACTGAAACCATTGTTAGTATGAATCCTACAAGTAGGAGGACATCACGTGTTTTGAACTCTTTTTGTTCTGCAGTCTCAGTTAATTTATCACCTAAACGTTTGCTAAGAATCAATGCAGCAAGCACTACTAAGCAAAGTGCTATTGGCATAGCTAAATCAAGTTGCATAATTATTGTGTTATCCAAACAAAGCATTTATGCTTTTCACAGCTAAAATAGTCCTATCATTCTGATAACCTTCATTTCTGCATGGTAACTTGAAGGAGTTTATTTATTGTAGTTATCTACTTGTCTGAGTTTTGGTGTTGTAGTGTACAGTGTAAAAATAGGCATCTGTGTTATCATAGGTAACCTCAGAAAAACTCTTAATCCGTAATTTCTGCCATTTTTTCTAGGTACAAAACAAACAAACCAACACAAAACCCCAAAACAAACCCCAAACACCAAAGCAAACAAAAAACAATCACGCCACAAACAACAACAAATAAACAACACCTACACCTAAACCCAACACGCTATAGGTGCTAAAAACAAAAACACGCATCCAATGCACCACCAAAAACAACACCCAACACACCGCTCTACACAAATGTTATTAGGTTATCGTTAAATAAAAAACAAAAACACACAATGCAACAACACAAAAACCAACTAAACAAACAAAAACACAAAAACACAAATGTAAAAAACAAATAAACACACTTACCGGACTGTCTGAAAAATAACCAAAGTTATGAATTAAAACTAAAAATTAACTGTCTCAAAATATTTAAACAAAAAAATGTAAAATATTTCTAAAACTCAAATTTTCAGAATCGTTTACAATAACAAAAATTTTGTGGTTTATTTTTCAGATAGTCTCCCACTACAAACTAACAAAACACAAGTATTTAGCTCTCAACAAAAATATGTTTTTAGTTAGCTTATTTTTGATTGGATATTGATTTTTTTGCTATTTGTTAAATAATCAACAATCAAACACATGTATCCATAAACATGTATGCGATGTAACATCTATAAAAGTGTGCAAATTAAGTGTGTGTGTTTTTTCCAAACCATTTCTCGAACCAACTGTTGAACATGGCAAGACATTCGTTGTTGTATGCTGTTTCACCTGATTCTTCTCGTATGCAGCTGGCAAGTTCTATAGTGTTTAAAAGTTCTGTCTTGGCCTCATTTAGATATGTTTCCATATCATCAAGCATGTCATTGCCACCTGTGGCATAATCCTTTATTGAAGCTCTCAAGAATGTTCTTTTATTTTGGATTAATTCTTCAAATTTTCCATCTAATAACATAATAAACAACTATGTTTCATAATTAATAGGGGTTATTTAATTTTTGGTTATGTTACATCTGTTGGTTACTATTGTTTGTTGTATTTTTTTAGGTTTAACAAGGCGTTATAACCGTTTTTCTATGGATAACTTTGGTTAAAGGGTCAATAGATTAATATTATTCACTGTTCTTTTTCGGGTAAAAATAAATTTAAAATTTAATCTGTAAGCTTTGAATTGGCTGTTGAACCAATTTTTGAATGTCGCTTGCATTTATTTGGAGTAATATAAAATTGGAAATTAAAATCCTTGGTGGAGCCAGAGAAGTGGGTGGTTCGTGCCTATCTGTTGAAACTGATGCTTGTAAGATTGCCTTAGATTATGGTGTAAAGCTTGATGTAGGGCCAAAAAAGCTTCCAACTGATTTTGATGCAGTTGTTATTAGTCATGCGCATCTTGATCATACAGGTAGTTTGCTAAGTTTATCTAGACATAACCCTACAATTGTTGGTTCTGAAATTACACGAGATGTAACTGTTGACTTGTTGCATGACATGGTTAAAATTCAAAACGAGAAAGGTAATTTTGATTATGACGCACAAGATGCAGACCGAATTGGTCAATGTTGGTCGGCACGTGATGCCATAGCCTTGTCAGGGTTAAAAATTAATCTTCAACATGCAGGACATGTTGCAGGTGCTAAAGTAACAAGTATTGATGCTGAAGGGAAAAAAATTGTTTACACAGGTGATATATGTACGCATGATACAGAAATATTGCGTGGATGTAAACTTCAAGGTTTACCAAAAAGGCCTGATGTTTTGATTACTGAATCAACATATGGTGGTAAGGTACGTCCTCAAAGACAGCATTTGCTCGATGAATTCATGGAAGACTTGTTAAGAACTATGGATAATCGTGGAAACGTTTTGATTCCTACTTTTGCATTTCATAGAAGTCAAGAAATGGCTAAACGTGTTGATACAGCCATAGCAAATGGGTATTTGCCCCGATATCATGTCTATACTATATCCAACCTTGCACACAAAATTTGTGATTACTATAATCACAGTAAGTATTTGTTTACTAAAGAAATTCGTCGTCAAAAAACACCTTTTAATTATCGACACGTAAAACATCTTTATCGCACATCACAAATTGAGGAACCGGCTATTGTTATTTGTACTTCAGGTTTTGGTCATGCAGGTGCAAGTTTACAGCTTTTAAAAGAATGGGCTGGTGACGAACGTAATGCTGTTATCTTAACTAGTGGTTATTTGCCGCCAGATAGCCCGCTGAAAACTGCTAAAGAAGAAGGTTTCTTCAAGATTGAAGAAGAAACTTTTGGCGTAAAAGCGTTGGTAAAGCAGATTGAATTATCCGGGCATGCCGATCAAAACGAGTTAGTGGAAATTGTCAGTAAATTAAAACCTATACGCACAGTTTTGGTTCACGGTGATTTAGAACAGGCAGAATTATTGGCAGAAAGAATTGGCGAAATGACCGATGTTTGTATACCCCAAGAAGATGAAGTAATAGACATCTAACCCCAAATGTTTTTATTTGGTAACGAATGTTATGTGATGATTTAAGATTTAAATATTAGATCTCGAAAAATTGTGAATGTTGGGTCTCATCGGGAATTATTTCCTGTTTTCTAGTTGATTATACCCAAATTAACGCTACACGTAACTCGTAACGTTTACACCTATATGATGCTTGTTTGCTAAAATCTTACATCATAACTTTGCAATAACATCCTCAACAAAAATACTTTCACGAAAAATACCTCTATTCTCCAACCCACGTAACACTCAATATGTCACCACGAAATTTTTTTTCTTAGAAATCTCACTATTTTTATATAGTCTTAAAATTCCATGCTATCTGCTATTCCTTGGAACAAAATCCTCTCAGAAACAAGGATGTCAACACTATTTTGACAAATATCAAAATCATGTCGGCTACCCTTTTACGTGTGTAGTACAAATAATTTCACTGGTTTGTCGGCTGGCAATTAATTGTGTTTTTTGAGGCGTGACGTTTCTTTTAACGACATATATACTCGATACTAATTCACATTGCCATATCAAATTTCAGTATATCTCCCAACTTATGTCGAACACTACCTTCAAATCAAACATAACTGGAAACATTTTGTGGTATGGATAACAGAAAAATATTAACGCGCCTATGTATATGTAATTTTAGACGAGTGTGTCTCGATGAAACGAGAAAAACTGTTTATATCTATTGTCGTATTACTGTTATTAACTTGTTTAATAGCTGGTACGGGTTATGTGGTCCTTAACCAGGAACAACAAGATCCGTTTTACGTGGGTGTTACATACTGCGGTAATTCTGTTCAAGAAGCAAAAGAACTAATTGACCAAGTGAAAGACTGCACAAACCTCTTCATTTTACAATCAGGTCTTTTACAATATGATGTTGCTGCTATGGAAGAAATAGGTGATTATGTAATTACATCAAATCTAAGTTACGCTGTTTATGGTGGTACACGCAACATGGTCGTGTCAAATACATGGCTTAATAGCGCAAAAATACGTTGGGGTGAACAATTTATTGGAGTATACTACAATGATGAAGTAGGTGGGTATATGCTCGACAAAAATGTTTTCTTGGAAACCACACAACAAATAACTAACATTACAACAGCAATACCAAAAATTGAAAAAACAGAAGAAGGCACAATAATCATCTACAACTACAACACCAATCAGAATGATAATCAAACTCCAATAGTTACAACCACTTACTGGCCAGATGGCAAAATCGTCACTGAAAACTCTAATGAACTCATTACTTATTATCCAAACGGAACAATTACTATATTTGAAAAAAGAAACAATAATTTTTATACAACACAACAACAAAACATCACAAAATATCCGAATCAAATACAACCATATGTGAAACTTTTAGAGCAAAATCCAGTACAAACATATGATGATGCTGCTAATGCTTACGTTAATATGAACAAAAACTTGCTTGAAGAGATAAACAATACTCAACTAAATGAAAATCAAATTACAGTATTTACATCCGATTATGGTTTGTACTGGTGGGACTATCAAAGTGGTTATGACCTTGTGCTCGCAGAAATAGCGTGGAATAATTCTCTAACACAAGAAATCGCCTTATCAAGAGGTGCAGCAAACATGCAAAACAAAGAATGGGGTGTTATCATCACTTGGAAATACACACATCCACCATACCTTACTAGTGGTGCAGAAATGTATCAACAAATGAAAACATCATATGAAGCAGGAGCCCAATACGTAATAATTTTTAATTACTCTGAAGATCCTCAAAATCACAACACCTTGCAAGACGAACATCTCCAAGCTTTAAAACACTTTTGGAATGGCATAGTTCAAAACTCTGACATAATTCATGGAAGTATAAAGGCAGAAGCTGTGCTAGTTTTACCTCAAAATTATGGATGGGGTATGCGAAACTCAAATGACACAATTTGGGGTATATGGTCAACTGATGATGTTTCTCAAGAGATTTGGAGCCAAATGCAACACAAAACAGATCAATACGGACTAAAAATGGATATAGTGTTTGAAGATCCAAATTACTTAGTTATGTGGAAGTACAACCAAATTTATTATTGGAGTGAGAAATAACAATTTTTTAAGGTATGTTTTGTCTCATCATGTTTTTATAATGTTGTATGCATATAGCAACATGACTTTAAATACATAATGTGTTATATGGTGTAGGTGATAAAAATGAAGCCTATATCTGTAGAGGATAGAGAAAAAATAATCAAATATAAAGCCAATGGTGAGAGTGAAAAAAACATTGCTAAATGGTTAATGATAGGAAGTAGCACAGTCTACCAAATATTGGCTCTTCACAAAAAAAAAACAGGTTCCATCCAACCCAAACCCTATAAAGGAAATAACCGCAAAATAACCAGTGTACAAGATACTAAAATACGTGAAGTCATTAAAAAAACACCTGACATAACTATAAATGAACTAATCACGGCACTTGACTTAAAAATTACTGAATCTGGTCTCTCGAAACATCTCAAAAAAATGGGGCTAACTTTTCAAAAAAGATGCGCCATTCAAACAATCAACAACGAGATAGAGTTATCAAAGCTCGAAACACTTGGAGAGAAATACAAAAAAAGTTAGACCCTGCCAAACTTGGGTTTTTGGATGAAAATAGCATATGCGGTAATGACGCCGTTTTGTGGTTGGGTGAATGTTCTAAAAGTGTGTGTGATTATGTTTCTGATGCTCGTTTTGAGTGTATATCAATAATTTTATCTCTTGGTAGTGATAGCTTTGATGTGACTTTGACATTTAAGGGAACACTAAACATGAGGGTTTTGGAGTGTACATACAGTATTGTTTTGTGTCGTCTTTGAAAGTTGGTGGTGTTGTGGTTATGGATAATTCGTTTGTGCATATAGTTAGGGGTGTGTTGCAACCAATTTTTGGTAGGAGTGTGGGTTTTGTTTTTGTTAAAGTGTTTTTTTGATTTTTATTTTGTTGTGTTGTTTGGTTGGAAATGTGGGTGGTGTTGTGTGGGTTGTAGGTGTGAGTGAGTGTGGTTTTGGTGGTGGTTTTGTTGTTTGTGTTTGGTGGTGTGGTGGATGGGGATTGTGTGTATTATTTTTTACATGGTGGTTATTTATGAATTTAACGTCAAGTTGCTATAGATTGGATTCAATGTAGACTGTCTTTTCCCAAAATAATTTCACCCCCCACCAATATGTATGGTTAAAGTTAAAAACAAAGGAGCCCTAAAATGGTGCCTAGAAAAACATGCTGCAGGCAAAGTCACTGTAAAATGGGCCGCCAATCACCTCAAAATAACCCCAAGAAGATTCAAACAACTCTACGCCCAATACAAAACCACAAACTCCACCCCAATAATAGGCCAAACTCTCGGCAGACCAAAAAAACAAACAAACAAAGAAACAGAAGAAATCATAAAACAAGCATATGAAAAAGACCGCCTAAACGCACAATACCTCGAAAAAATCATATACGCACGCCAAAAAATAACAATATCCCATCGAACAATACATAAGGTTTTACTCAAATTTGGCTACGCACACCACCAAAAAAGTAAACAAAAACGCAGAAAACCCTGGATCCGATACGAACGTAAACACTCCCTATCACTTGTACATATGGATTGGCATCACTGTGCTAATGGCAAGTATCTTTGTACTGTTTTAGATGATTCGTCACGAAAGGTTATTGCAGCAGGTGAGTTTGAGGCGGAAACAACCAAGAATGCAATTACCGTTTTAGATAAAGCATGTCGAGAATGTTGTAGGCAATGGTATTCTATTTTGGCGGTTTTAACGGATCATGGAACACAGTTTTGTGCTAATAAACGAGATGAAAAAGGGTGTGCTGAGCATGGGTTTGAGTTGTACCTTAAGAAGCATCACATTAAGCATATTTTGTGTGGGGTGAAGCATCCTCAAATTAATGGTAAGTTGGAAAAGTTTCATGATCTTTACAATATTCATCGGTTTAGGTTTGAGTGTTTGGATGATTTTGTTGTTTGGTATAATGGTCGTCCTCATGGCGCTTTGAATTTGTGGGAGGCGGAGACTCCTGATGTGGTGTTTGTTAAGCGTTTGTGGTTTGAGGTGTGGTTGGGTATAGCTGCTAAGAGGTTTGGGTGGTGAATAGTGAGTCGTAATACATGTTTTTATGGGGGTGAAATTATTTTGGGAAAAGACAGGATTCAATGTAGACCAAAAAATTAATCGATTAGTTGATAGCATCAAAATTTAGGTTGATTATGGTGTTGTGTGTATGTTGCTGTGTGGTGTGATAGCGAAAATTTTATAACTTTCAACATTAACCACCATGATAGTGTGAAGTGTTATTAAAGTGTTCATATATGTAATTTGTTATAGGAGTCGGATGATGTAGTGGTGGAGAAAAATTCAAATTGTGATGGTGCTGAAGTGATGGCAGGGTCAATGTTTAGTATGTTTGGTGCGGATTATGAACGTTACAAGAAAGATTTGTACATAAGTGTTCAGTTGTATGCAGCAAGGGGTTTTTTGCGTGATGATGAAGCTGTGAAACTGGAAAAAATTGTTGATGCTATTTTTGAAAATAATGACTTAATTGTTATGTTGCCTTATAATACTAAGTTAACTGAGGAAGGTAAGGAAGTATTTGTTGGAAAGGTTACACTGGCGAGTGCAAAATGGGTTGAACGGCGTATTGAGTGGATAAGACGGGAAATTGAGCGGGAGTATGCGAAAGGTTTTGTCCGTTTAACTAAGGAGCTTCGGCAGATAAAGATGGAGGATTTTTTTCAGTTAGATGAGATTATAAATAAACAGGAAGAATTGTTGGAACGTGTTCGTGCGCAGCGAGCTGGTGTGTCTAAAGGTCGTGATCAAAAACAAACAAGTGAGCAGTATTTGTCTAAAAAGTCTATAGCGTATAGGGGTGCTTTAAAACAGGCTGAAGATGAACTTGTTGAAATTTTATTCAAATTGAATGCATTTCGTGATCAGTATGAAAATGATTGGTATGCTGATTTGGTCTCTGATCAGGATGCGTTTATGAAAAAAGTTGATGCACGTAGAAATATGGAACACGATCGTTATGATATTAACTCGGAATTATCTGCTTTTTACAGAAAAACTGAAAGCGCAAATGATGTTATGAAGAAAGTAATAAGTGCTCAAAAAACTTTGGATGTATTACATAAACAAATGGATAAAGTGTATGATGATTTAAATAATGCACGAAAATTATTGGCAAATGTTGAAAAAAACTTTGATGCAACTGTAGTTGACCCTATACCGCAAAAACAAGGTGCTTTTAAAACATTTAAAAACATGTTTTCTAACAGATCGGTACAAAAAGCAGAGCACACCATGAAAAAAGCACTAAATGATAGTAAAACGCTACAAAAAGCTATTGATAAGGCACAAATCGAATATGAAAATGCATGTGACGCTTGGAAAACTATAGTGTATGGTTCATTACAAAAAGCACAAAATGAATCTCAAATTCCAAAATCTGTAATAAATTAATGCTGATAAGTGTGTAGACTGTTAATTACCTAACTTTTTAGCCTTTTTTATACACTAGGTCTCTTATCTTTTTTTGCTCACTTTTCAACTCAACCACCAAATCCCACTCAAACCCACTCT
>WRNB01000021.1 GCA_009776805.1 Candidatus Bathycorpusculum grumuli
TTTTTGTGTACGCTATTTATAGCGTACACGTTTGTGTGGTTGGTTGTAAATGTTTGTTTTTTGATTTGTGTGTGGTGGTATTGTTGTTTTTTCAAAATTTTTTAGGATGTTTTGTTGGTTATTTTGTGTACGCTAAAAAACTGCAAAATTCAGGTATAAATAAACTAAAAGGGTTGTCCAATCATTTTAGAGTTAGAGTTGGAATGTATAGGTTTCTTTTTGTTTTTGCTTATGGTGATACTATTACAATTTATGCTATACGGCACCGTAAGTCTGCATACACTAAAACTTGAATAACATTGTGATGACTTTATAGTTTTGGGCAGTGTGTCAATATAGAATAGTTTTTTACAGGCAGATGTTTTATGTGTTATCCATGGATTTAAGAGCGATTTTTCTCTGCAAACTTGAAAAACCTGCCAACCATCATGGAGCTAACGCGAATTTAGTTCTACTTTGAATTAACTATCCTAAAGTGACACACTACCAAAACCTTTGATTTATCAACAAAACCCTAATTAATAATTAAGACCTACTATTGGTAGCCTCCAAAAACCTTCTAAATATGGTTTGAAACGCTGTTATACGCCATGTATAGGGGTAAAATGTGGGTTTCCGGAGGTTGTCTATTGTAATCAGGATGTTTACCGTATATTTTATTTTTCCTTGTTATCATGTGCCTGTTTGGTTTATTGTGGTTATGTTTTATGTAAAGTTTTTCAGTATTTTTGGTTGATTGTCTTACATATGTATTATGTGCTGTTGGGGTTTACATATTTTTCATTGTCGCGTATTTTGTGTCAGTTGAGTTGTGATGATACTTACCGGTTACATTGTTTGTGTTTGTTGTGGTTTGGGTGTTGGGTTTTTGTGTTTGCTTGCTTGTGTTTGCATATTTTTTGTGTGTTAAACTATGTTTTAGGTTTTTGGTGCGTCTTTGAAAACCCAACTCATATCTGGTCCATTGCGTTTTTCGGGTACGCGTTCAGATAGTGCGTGACAAATCAATGGTAAAGCAATTGTTGCATCACAATAACAAACTGCACGTGTACCAGTTTGACTGTTGATTTTACCCCAACTTATAGCTTCTTCAAGTGTACATCCGCTTAATCCACCCCATTGTGGGGAGTCTGTTGTAATTTGAATCGCGTATTTGTGTGGGTAATAGTATTCTTGTAGACTTTTACGCAGACCCCCTTGTCTGCCTTGTACCCCTTTGTCTTCAGTCATTGGACTAACTGAAATAGCAATTAATTGTGTAAAATCTTTAGGAACCCCGCCACCGATGTAGACTACACCAACATCCTTAGTTTTAGTGCCAATTTGGATAAATTGATCAAATTCTTTAACACTATCAATGTGAACGTTGTGACCTTGATTTTTAGCTAAAAGGAACGTTTCACCGTATGCACTGTCAACCATTGCTGGACTAAATATAGGTACGTTGTGTTTTGCGGCTACAGCGGTAATTGCCGGAATATTTTTTGTGCCAAGATATTTACCTAAACCATTAAGAAATTCAGCTGAGGTATACTGATATTCTTCACTACAGGTCATAACGTAGTCAGTTACGATTTCTTCCATTTTTCTGTAATCTGTTTCTTTTCCATAAACATCATAGTATCGGTTAACATCGTCAACTAAGAGTTGTTCATCATTTACCATGTGATTACCTTGCCAATATCCAAAACCCATAGCGTCAACAATGTCTTCTGAAACGTTCGCGCCTGTTGACACTAAAACATCAATAAAACGATTTTCGATAAGCCAATTGATAATTGTCCATTGTCCAGCAGTACTCATCGAGCCAGCAAAACCCAAGGCAATTACAATATCTTTTTCTTTTAACATTTTTTCCCATATATCAACAGCTTCACCTAATTTACGACCTTGATACGCAGTTCTACCCATTTCTTTTAATAACTGTGAAATTGGTTTCTGTTTTGTAACATTGATTGGTTCGAGCTTCTTTTGGAAATATGAATCATGACTCATAAGAGTATACACCAATAGTTTATAGTGTTGCCTAATATTTGAAATTTGCCATCAATAATCAACAATCATAACATACTTCAAACTTAAACAACATGCAACAAATAAAACAATATGTGAGTCAAAAACTAAAACGTTAAAAAATTAGCTTGAAAACTTAATTATTTGAGTTATCAAATATTCTTTAAAACTGTAGGCGTTTATAACTCGAAAAAGTGATACACTGTTCACAGCAACATGTTTATACAAAACCTGGATGTTTAATTTATTTTTCAAAATTTTTATGTGCTTATTAACCGGTAAAATAATTTTTAGTTGTTTATGTCAAACTGTTTTAACTAAAATAAAGTTTTACTAAGAATTAAAAAAATAAAAATAGAACTACATACGTTCAGGCGCGACTACTCCAATAAGTGATAGAGCATTACTTAACACGATTCTTATAGCGTCAGTTAGAGCTAAACGTGCGTTGCTAAGTTCAGGGGTTTCAGCTTTAATGACTGATAATGCGTTGTAGAAAGTGTTGAATTTGTCGGCAAGCATGTTTACATAATCTGCTATCATGGCAGGTTTTAGGTAGTCTGCGGCTTCTATGAACATGTCAGGAAAACTGGCAAGTTGCAATACAAGTTCTTGTTCGAGCTTTTCAGTTAATACATTACAGTTTAGCATTGTTTTTGGTATGTCTGTTGCTTTACGCAAGATACTGCAGGCTCGTGCGTGTGTGTATTGTACATATGGTGCACTGTTAGTTTCAAAGTTGAGTACACGGTTCCAGGTGAATAAAACTTGTTTACTTGGGTCTATATCTATAAGTGCGTATCGAACAGCTCCGATGCCTACGAATTCGGCTATATTGCGTTTTTCTTCTTCGCTAAATGTTGGGGAACGTTTGCAGACTTCTTGGTAGGCTCGTTCAATTGCTTCGTCAAGAACTTGGTCAAAAGTGATGTAATGTCCACGACGGCTGCTCATTTTGTATCCCGGTAACGCTACAAGGTTGTATGAAAAATGTACAAAATTATCCGCTTCTTTTTTATAGCCTAATGCATATAGTGCTAATGTAAGTTGTAATTGTGCTAGTGATTGGTCCATGCCGATAACGTTTATGATTTTTTCAGCACGTTGGAATTTCCATATACTATATGCAATGTCGCGTGTTGTGTACAATGTTGTACCGTCAGCACGCATTAGAGTTAGCGGTGGAATTTTATGATTTTCTTTCACACCTAGTTTAGGCTTTAGTTGGAAACTACTGGCAACTTTATCAGCGTTAAAGCTCCAAACACCGTTTTCAAAGTAAAGAAACTGTGAATTTTTAAGTTTAGCCATAACTTCTGTGACTTGACCACTCCATACAAAATCGCTTTCCCAATCCCACGAGTCATACATTACAGAAACACGCTTTTGAGTTTGTCGAAAACCGTCAAGACACAAGTTACTAACTTCACGAATAAGTTGTTTAGCTATGAATTCGTTTTCTTCATATTGCCGGTTTAGACGATTGATTTCTTCTTCAGGGTTTTCATCTTCACTGATTTTTTCAGCTAATTTTTCGAAAAGAACAGGATGTTTTTCTTTTAATTCCGTAGCTATTAATGTCCATTCATCAAGTTCTGTATTAATTTTAGTAAGGTTATTTTCAGCTATTGCTGTATTGTTTTTTGCTTTTATAAGTCGGTTAATTTCTACGATACAACATGTAATTGTGTAAATTTTTCCTATAAACAAATCAGTTTTTTCAGTGGGTTTTGGTTTTCCCAGCTTTTGATAACCATATGCAACGACACTAGATTGACGACCAACATCGTCTATATAGTAGTGCGTTGAAACGTTATGCCCACGTAATTTGAGTATACCTGCAAGCGTGTCGCCTATTATGGGATTTCTAGCTTGACCTATATGAATTGGATGTAGAGGGTTAACGCTAGTGTGTTCTACAATAATTTTTGCGGGTTTTTTTGTTTTTATGTAACCATAATTTTTGTTGCTGCTTTTAATGACGTCTAAGGTTAATTTAGAAAATTTAGAAAAGTTTACGTGAAAATTTATGTAGCCAGCACCTGCTGTAGAAATTTTTTCAATTAAATTAAATTGTGTTATGTCAATTGACTCAACAAGTTGTTCAGCTACGGTGATAGGTTTCACGCCTAATTTTTTTGCTAATTCAAAGCTAAGTGAAGATGCAAGTTGACCTAACTCAATGTTAGGTGTCTTACTCAAGTTAATAGCAGATAAAGTAGTTTCAGGAAAAGTCTTTGCTATTGCTTGTGCTAACATATCAAGGCATTCTTGGCGGAACAAATCAAACGGATTTTCATACGTCAAAGCTTTTTTCTCCACAGTATGTAACACTGTTTTATAATTGTATTTTAAATGTAACAGATACTTATCTGTCTAATGGAAAAGTTACAAGAAAACACCTTCGCACAAATTAACTATCTACCAACCACACAACCACAACCACAAAAAACCAAACCACCACAACAAACCCAATGACATCAAGCTATCTTTTTGAACTTAAAAAATAACACAACAACAAAATAAACAAAAACAACTCCAAACAACACAAACACACCAACAATACAAACAAAACAAAAAACCACCACAACAACACAAAAACTATTACAAACAAAAAAACTCACCCACACAACCATTACAAACCCAAACCAAAACACCACCCAACAAAACCACACCAACAACAACCACAAAACCCACCACAAACACTCAACCAATAACCACACACAACACCACACCAAACAACCCAACAAAAACCACCAAAAACAACACACCAAAAACCAACAACAAATCAACTCCCAAAACCCTCTACCACAAACCAGCTAATCACCATTAAATTATACGAATTTTTTTATCCTTGATAAAAACAAGCTGATTCTCAACAGTTTTCAAATTTAACCGCAAATGAGCATTTAAGCGCGTTAATAACACTTTGAGCAATTCGCTCTTTAGTGTTAACAAATATAACCGTTAACTTGCACCTATAACGATTATAATAAATTTTAGTAAAATCCGCATCCTGAGTTAAAACAGCCAAACCATGCACCATAACAAACAACACTAATATCTAAATCAGCCCTCTAAGACCAACATCAGCTAAAGTGACGACCTCAAANCCCTTCTGCCTCAACCAAGCCATAACACGCAGGGATATTTTGGTCAATAAAGAGCTTCAAGACACCACACACCGTCTAAGCCTTAAACAATCAAGACATCGCCATAACTAAGACACTCAGCCGCATACAAAAGAGCCGCCTTAATGTCTTCTTTAACTAAATCAGGATAATAATCCGTTAGTATTTCCTCTTCAGTTACCCCATTGGCCAAAAGCTCAACAATCAACTGCACCGAAATCCTAGTGCCCTTGATAACGGGTTTACCCACCATAACACTAGGATTTATCGTTATTCTATCCATTAAATCCACTATACTCACCTAACTGAAGTAAATAATCTTCTAACCCTCATAATATAGATAACGACATAATTAGATAAACAAACACCAAAAACGCGCACAAAAAACTATGCATTGGAGGGTTTTTCGTTGAACCCATTAACGGCGATTTTATGCTTCTCAATTATCTGTTTTGTTTTTTTGTCAAATAAACCCAAACTACACTCTTCCTCAAACGTTCTTGCACAAAGATACCCTTTTACCGCCTATCGTTTTAAACCTAAAACACCAGCCTCCACTCACAAACGCAAGTATTGATTGCTCCTAGGTGTATGTCGCAGATTGTTGATTAGTTTCATTTTTTAAATTAGGTAGGTAATTCTGAAAAAGACTTGAAGAGTTAATCAGGTGTCTCTACAGTTTGTTTATTGTTTTCAAGTACAAGAGGTTGGCTGTTTTTAGAGGTATTTGTTGGTTGACTGTTAAACATGTTGACGATTTCGTTGGTTACCATTTCGGGATGATCATGTTCAAATTTTGCCGAGCTATCTACTAAGGTGGCGTTCCATTCCAAGTTTCTGCGGGTAAACGCTTAAACACAACAAAGAGCTAAACACATACAAATAATCTGAACAATGTTTGTCCGCGATTACTGATTAGTCAAAAAAACCAATGGTTCGGTTGTGGATCAAGTTAAGGGTTTACAGAGACAAAACCAATTTATTTCGGTAAAGTTAATGATATATTGTTCTTTATAAAAAGGTTTGATTACATTTGCAACAGGCTCTCTTAAAAGTCATTGAAACTGCTACACAGAAACATGGTGCCCACTATGCAGAGGCTAGAGCACAAAAACTTTACAAAACCATGTTTACCTTAAAAGAGGAACGTGTAGAGGCTGCTAAACAAGGTATAGAAAATGGTGTTGCTTTACGTGTACTTGTTAATGGAGCATGGGGTTTTGCTTCAGTTGGGTCATTTGAAAACGACATTTTGTTATCAACTGTTTCAAATGCGTGTACAATGGCTAAAACTGCAAGTCAGCAACTCAAAAATCCGATTAAACTTGCCGCGGCAAACACCATAACTGATCATGTTGAAGTTAAAGCAAAAAAGAACCCTGCTGACATAGCGATGGAAGATAAAATCAAAAATATATCAGAAATAAACAAAACAATACAACAGTATGATAAACGAATTAAAAGCTGTACGGTTGACTATTTAGATTTAACTGGCTCCACCATTTTTGTTAATAGTGAAGGTACAAATATACAACAAGATAAAATGTTTGTCTGGTCAAAAATTACTGCCTCTGCTGAAAGTTGTGGTGTTTTCACTTTTAGTCGCGAAGAAATTGGTTCTACATTCGGTTACGAAGTTTTTGACACCCAACCACCACAAGAAATTGGTGAAGCCGTTGCAAAACGTGCTGTGGCCCAGTTGTCTGCTAAAACACTTAAAGGAGGTAAAACTCCAGTTGTGCTAGGTTCTAACGTGGTAGGTGTGTTTGTGCATGAAGCTTTTGGTCATTTAGCTGAAGCCGATTTAGCTTTATCAGGTGGTGTTCTGTTTAATACATTGGGTGAAAAAATTGGTTCAGATTTAGTGACTTTTTATGACGATGGTACCGTTCCAGGAGCGTTTGGTTCTTTCAAATATGATGATGAAGGCGTTCCAGCACAAAAAACTTTGTTGATAAAAGATGGCGTTGTAACGAGTCTTATGCATAACCGTGAAACAGCTTCTAAGTTTAATGTTAATCCAACTGGTAATGCTAGAGCTGAAGATTTTCGGGTAGAACCAATTATACGTATGCGAAACACGTATATGGCACCTCGAGACTATGAATTTGAAGAACTTTTAGAAGGCATCAAGTCTGGTTATTTCTTTAAAAGCTTTAGAGGCGGTCAAACAAATATTGATGGTACGTTTCAAGTTGGTATACAGGAAGGATACGAAATAGTTAACGGTGAAATTAGTGTTCCAGTGAGAAATGCTTCGATAAGTGGTAATACACTTGAAACTTTGCTGAAAGTAGATGCGGTTGGTAAAAATTTTGCTATAGATTCTGGGCGTTGTGGTAAAGGCCAAACTGCTTTTATTGGTGATGGTGGACCGCACATTAGATTAAGTGAGGTGGTTGTTGGTGGCAGTGCTTGAAAAAAATGAAATGTTAGCTATAGCTGAAAAAACAGTACGTTTAGCCGTTGCAAAAGGAGCTTCTGAAGTAGAGGCTTATGTATGTGAAGGCCAAGCTTCAAACGTTGGTATTGAGCTTGGACAAGTAAATAAGACTGACCAGATTATTGACCGCGGTGTTGGTGTTCGAGTTGTAATCAAAAAGGCAATCGGGTTTGCTTATACAAACATTGTTAATGATTTAAACGCGTTTGAAGATATAGTTACTCGTGCTATAAGTGCTGCTAAAGCAAGTAAATCTGATAGTGACTGGAAAGGTTTTGCACAGAAAAAACAGTATGTTTCTGGTTTGACTGACTTGTTTGATCATGAAATTTTGGAAGTGGGTGCTGGCGAGTTGGTGAATATGGCGCATATCATGGTTGATTCTGCTGTTCAGGTTGATAAATCTGTTCTTGCAACGGAAGGTAGTATAGGAAGTGTTTATTGGTCTAACGCAATTGTTAACTCTAATGGTGTATGTGGTTTTGATAAGGGTACTGCTATTGAATGCAGTTTGGCAACTTTAGCAAAAAATGGTCATAAAGTAACACCTGTTTGTTTTGAATTTAATGCTTCAAGAAAGTACAAAATTGATCCTGCTTGGGTTGGAAAAGAAGCGGCGAAACTCTCTGTGTCTGCACTAAAAACAAAAACAATTAAGACTAAAACTACTACTATAATTTTAACACAGTTTGCTTTACAAGATTTGTTAAGTTATACTTTATTTAACGCGGTGAAGGCTGATAGTGTGCAACGGGGGCAGTCTCCATTTAAGGGGAAAATTGGTGAAAAAGTTGTTTCAGATGATTTGACAATTTATGATGATGGTTTGTATCCCGGTGGGTTAAGTACTGGTTTGTTTGATGGTGAGGGTTCTCCGCATCAAAAAACGTTGATAATTGAAAATGGTGTTCTTAAAAATTTTCTCTATGATAATTATGCTGCTAAAAAAGAGGGTAAAGATAGTACAGGTAATGCTTTGCGAGATGGATATTTATCCACTCCAAGTATTGGTGCAACAAATTTTCATATAGTGCCTGGTGCTTTTTCAAATGATAATGTTATTCGTCAGGTTGATGATGGCATACTTGTTTATTATTTGCAAGGTGCGCATAGTAGTAATCCAGTGAGTGGGGAATTCTCAGTTGTAGCAACACCTGTATGGGAAATTAAAAATGGTGAAATTGTTTCTGCTTCACGTGTTGTAATGCTTGCAGGCAACATTTTTGAAGTGCTTAAAAATGTTAGTTTTGTTGGTAATAATGAACGTCAAGTTGGCGGGTTGATTTCGCCGTGGATTGTAGTGAATAATGTTCGTGTGATTGGTAAATAAACTGTAAGGTTTATGTAAATTTCTAATATTGATAAAGTGTTTAAAATGTTTGTTAATTAATTTTTAAATTGTAAATTAATAAAAAGAAAGAAAGGAAATGATTAATTTACGCGTTTTTTACTTGCCCATAACTTTTCTAGCAGCAATTTCTATGTCTTCGGATTTGATGGTTTTTCTGCCTGCATGCATTGCAAAATCTAGTGCTTCTTTAGCTATTTTGACGCCTATTTCTTCGAGAGCTTTTGCAAGTTCTTTGGCTGCTGCTTCACTTACACGATCAGCACCTGCTTTTTTGCATAATCTGTGCATAGGAGCTACAGCTATTTCTAATTCAATCATAACGTCATCTCTACCCTTTTTTTCTAATTAAAGCAATATTTAACCTTTATTATACGTTAAGCCTTTAATATGCACTACTAACAGTAGTGTTAATATGTAGTAATAAAAGTTATAAATTTAGTTCAAACATTTAGGGCTGACAAAGATGAAGTTAGTAGATGCACACATACACCTTTCCGATCCAGAATACAATGGGCATTTAACCCAAATAATAACCAATGCAAAAACTGTTGGAATGTCTGCGTTAGTTACCAATTCTGTAGATCTAAAAACATGCCAAAACGACATAAACATAGCTAAACAATATCCTGACTTAATTTACCCAGCACTTGGAATACATCCTTGGAATGTTAACTTTCTAAAAAATGATGAACTACAAGAAACAATAGATTTCATTTTACAACAAGGCAAAAAAAGTCGTCTCGTAGCCATTGGCGAAATTGGTTTAGATTATAAATACGAAACTATCTGGGAACAACAAATGTTTGTTTTTGACAAAATGCTTCACCTTGCTGAACAACTTTGCTTACCAGTGATAATTCATTCACGAGGTACAACAGACAAAATAGTAGATATGTTGCAGTCTTACAATGTAAAACGTGTATTACTACACTGGTTTAGTCATCCAATAGAAACATTAAGTAAAGCAATGGATTTAGACTATTTTATCACTGAAGGCCCACCAATTGTTTATTCTAACGGTATTCGCGATGTTGTAAGGCAAACTCCAATAACTAACTTGTTAACTGAAACTGACGGACCAGTAATTTACCGAAAAAAACCCTTTGATGGACAACTAACTAAGCCATCTTACATACAAGATGTGTTAATGGCTATTGCTGAAGTCAAAAACATGCCTGTCTGTGAAGTTACTGAGCAAATTGCTAAAAACTTTGAAATATTTTTTAACATGAAACTACATGCATAACCCAAAAACGTTTTTCTTTTTCCTTAAATTTTGATAAGGAAGCGTAACATTAAATTAAGTCTCTATTATATTGAAACAATACTTCTACGTTTATAAGTATCGAAGAAAAATTAAAACGTTGATAATCGGAGGAATTTCATTGGGAAAAGTAAAAACTGAACAGATAAAGAGAACCGGCAAAGAACTCATGACACGCTTTCCAAACAAGTTCTCAAGCAACTTTGATGAAAACAAAAAAATAGTTAATCTATTAGTTATAGATACAACTACACGTGTCAGAAACAAAGTTGCAGGTTATATTACACGCACTGTAGCGTTGTCAGAGGCAGGGTCAGAAATTGAAGTAGACATAGATGATGATGACCTAGACGAAGAATAAACTATCTGTTGGGAAAGAATATTTAATGATGGATCAATACAGAAAAGGCTGGGCGTTTAGATATCTCCGCGAAGCAAAAGCTGAATTAGAAGCAGCCCAGAAAATGCCTTATATGGCATCAGGCCTTATTTTAGAGGCTATACGAAAAGCACGAAACGCAATTTACTATAGCCTAGGTGAACCTGCCTTTATTGAAATCCTTCTAAGAGATGAAATTATAAAAAACCCTCAAACCAACGATTCAATTCTTAAATTTTTAATTGAACTTGAAAGTACAGTAGAAATACTCGCACATGTAGAAGAAATTAACAGTGATGCAATGATGAAACAAGCCGATACTTTAGTTAATGTCGCAACCGAATTTGTTGAAACTCTAACTCAAGAAAAGTATCATCAATAACTTTCAAATTCAACTATTCTTAAATAACAACCTTAATTTCTCTCTTTACAAAAACAGTATTGGTAATAATGACTATAACTATCAAATTTGTCGGTGCTTTACGCCATATAACAGGCAAATCTCAAATGACAGTCGAGTGTTCAACAAATTTTTCTATTAAAGATTTGATCCAAAAGTTAATTCTGTATATACCCACATTAGAAACAAACATTATCAATCCTCAAGATAACGTTGTAAAAAATAATGTTTTAATTCTTATTAATGACCGCGAAATTGGTGTTCTAAACGGTATCGATACTCTACTTGTCAACGGCGATGAAGTGGTGTTTATTTCAGTTGTCCATGGTGGCTAAACAAGTTGATTACTTTAACAACCGATTTCGGTTTAACTGACTTCTATGCAGTACATATGGACTGTGTGATTCTAAGTATAACCCCTCTAACTATAATTAATATTGCACACGAAATAAACAAATTCAACATATAAATTGGTGTATTCATGTTAGCTTCAGCAGATTATATTTCCCAAAAGGCACAATACGTGTTACCAGCGTAGACTCTACGGGTGGAGTAAAAAGATGGCAAATTTCCAAATGACGCTGGTTAGCTTCAAAAGCAAAACCTGTCCCTAATTCCATAATCGTCTTAACAACGTTAGCAACAAGTTCATCTTGATCTCCCGCTCAACGATACATTCACGTTCCTGCACAAAATCAAAGATATATGGATTTTTTGTAACTACTCAGCCATATGGAAATTTTTGAAAAAATAAAATTACTACTCCTATAAAAATATCAAAAACAGTACTACAAACTAACTTTTTTCACTAACAAATACACCAGTAACCAAAACAAAAATACCAAAAACCTCCACAGTCTGTCTGAAAACTAACTGAAAGTATGGATTAAAAATTAAAAACGGTATAATTAAAAATATTTATGTGAGCAAAAAGTTAAGTTAAAAAATATTAAACATAAAAATATCCCTAAACAATAAATTGTTAGAATTATTTACATCAACAAAATTTTTACAATCTGTTTTTCAGACAACCGCACTCTTTAATTTAACACAAAAATTGTGGGTTAATTTAAACTGTAAACCCTGTTATGTACTACAAGTAATCAGAGCCTAAAAAAATCAGCCATATTCAACTGTTGAACCCGTTTTTTAGTAGAATTTGCATTAAGCAAGTTTGTGTTACCTAAAACAAGTTGGCCATAGATTCCGTCATAACCTGGATTGACTTTAAGTATGCCCTCGCGAACCTTAACAATAGTTTCTGCCAAAACCACATCAACCACAGAAGCTAACGCGTCCTGTGACGCATCAATAAGCACATTGTATTCATTTCCAAATTTAGAAACTAATTTATTATATTCACTCCAAACAACTTGTGTTGATGGAGAATTAACACCAAACACTGTAGAAATAATTTCTGATAAAGGCAACAAATGCATAAACATTGGAACATTTTCTCGTTTAAAATCTGATGGCCTATCAGCTAACTCTTCAACACGTTGTTCAACACCTTTAGTTAAACGTTTTCGACAAACTGGACAGATATTTGCAAATTTTATTGCTTCAGCGGGCGAGTATGAAACTTTACAGTTACGATGACCAGCCCAATGGTATTTACCATAGGCAGGATCAGTTTCGATAGTAAATTTTAGTCGTGATGAGTCATTAGTTCGTATAGTATCGATAATTTGGTTGTAAGTAAATTGTGTGAGTTCAAACACGTTGGCTTCTCTGCCAATACGCCAAGGCCAAAAACTATGACAATCACTATTTGAAAGTAAAGTGAAGCGGTCAAGACTACTTAGACGCCAATTCATTGCAGGGTCAGAAGAAAGCCCTGTTTCAATAGCATAGATGTGTTTTGTCATGTCTTGATAACAGTCAGCTATACTTTCAAATCCACTAAATGCACCAAATACGCTAAACCATGGAGTCCATGCATGCGCAGGAAAAATCATGTTTAAATTTGAAACAGACATTACTTCCTCAACTAAATGTGATGCAGTCATATTTAAAATTGGTCTGCCATCAGAAGATAAATTTCCAAAACGTGCTAACTGTTCATTAAGTTGCTCAACAACATCAAAATTTGGAGCCAAGATAACGTGATGTACCTTTTTTGTGTTATTTTTATAATCAAATATTGTACAAACTTCTGCGGTAAGCATAAAACGTGTTTGAGAATTAGAGTTATCAGTAAGCCTAAATAATCCTGTATCGTCGTCATTAGTAAGAGTTTGTTTTATTTCTTTTAACCATGCAGGTTGTGTGAAATCACCTGTACCAACGAGGTTTAAACCTTTGATTTTTGAGTACAGTGCAATTTCAGGCAGATTCATTTGACTGCTTGTTGCTCGACTGTAACGGCCATGAATGTGTAAATCAGCAATTACTCGCATTAATCAAACATCACTTGTTATTTGAATGTTTGATAAGAATCTGTTGAAGTTAATTAGGTGAGTGTTAAAAAATTGTTGTTTAACTTGTTTAAGCGACGTTTTTAGTTGAGTAGTTATTTTGAGAGTTTACGTTCTAATTCACCAAGTAATAGCATGTTTTTAATTAGTCTTTCAAGTATTTCGTAGTCAGAATGTTGTACAGTTACTTCTTTAAATTTCAAGTATTTACCGTTTTTTGTGTCAATTACTAATTTTTCGAGTTCTTCGTCGAAAATACCTATAGTTAAAATAGGTTTACCGTTGAGTAATCTTAAATTGCAATCAAGGCAATACTCAAAATTGAATTCCAACTTTCGATTTTTGGAATTACCTTCACCAAAATAGGTTAAATCGTTTAACTTGTTAAATATTACATCATCAAATTCGATAAATGAAATTCGTGTTTTTTTAATAACATGGTTATGGCTCAAAGTGTCACCTTTTCGATTATAAAAACAGTTTGAGATAGATAAAAGTAGTTGAGAATAAAAAGAAAGATTATTCTGTTTTGTTTGCACATGTTTTTTGTTCTATTATGTAGTGTTATTTCCGCATTCAGGACAGAATTTGCTGTTTGCAGGAATGGTTTTGTTACATTTAGAACAAGATTTTGTGCCTTCTGATGGCGGTGTAAGGTTTGTTCCACAATTGGAACAAAATTTGTTTGTTGCAGGCACTTTTTCGCTACATTTTGGACAGATAACAAGTGTTGTTACAGGAGCCGCTGTTGGTTGGCTTTGTTGATTCATTATTTGTGGAATGAGCACCATTCCTGCGCCTAACGCGCCAGAGCCACCGCCTTTGCCAAGGGATTCTGCGGTACTTTTCATTGTTTCCATACGTAATACTTCGCTTGGAGTAGTTTGTCCAGTTTTAAGCCAAAATAGGCGTTCACGGTATTCCGGTGTTGTGTCTATACCTTCGAATCTTAGATCAGTTAATTCTATACCTACACGTTTGAAATAATCAATGAGATGGTTCTTAACGATTATACTTGTCTCATCTAGACGTGTGAAAACTGTAATCAGGTCGTAGTGACTAAGTTCGTCGATAATTTTTTCGTTTAAATATCCACGTAAGAAACTGTTAATTTGATCAGTTGTGTAAGCATTTTGCCCACCTATAACTTCATTAACAAATAGTGTGGCATTTTCAACTTTAAACCAGAATTGGCCATAAGTTTGTAGGGGTGCTAATTCAGTGGTTTGTGCTTTTGTTCCCCATTTGCCAGCAAATATTTTAGTACTTATAAAGATGACTGATGCTTTGAAGGGTTTGTTTCCGCCAAAACCTGCAATTCTTGTCAATAGTCCAGTAAGTAATGGCAGGTTTAGAGTTGTTAGAGTGTGTCGTCCAGGACCAAAGGTATCATACGCTTTGCCGTCGCGGAAGAACATAGCAATTTGGAATTCTTGAACTATTAATTGTGAACCCCAAGTGATTTCTTCTGTAGGACATCTCCAAACTATCGCGTCTTGACTGGCATTTATCCATTCTATTATTTGCGGCATTATTGTTTTACTCCCAACATTACTTCGTTTCGTTTATCAAACACAACTTCAAGTGCTTCAAGTCTGTCTGTTACGGTTTGAATTTTTTCTTTAAGATTATTATAGTCATTTGTTATCAATTGAGCTTTAAAGGCATCAACAGTTACGGTTAAAGCATTTATGTAGTCGATTATTTGGGTATCAAAAGTTATCATATTGTCAAGATTTTCTTCTTTAATTTTTATTATATCAAAGAAACCACTGTACCCATATGAGGCATGGTTTATTTTTTCTGTTACGCGATCAATTTTAGCAGTTAACCTGTCCATGTCAGGTAAAACATCCATGTAACGTCGATCTGTGATTTTTTGGAATATTCCTCGAATATTGTCTTTTATGTTGGATAGTTTTAGATATAAATGGTTACGTATCAGTTTATCTGATTCACGTCGCATTTCTTTTTCTCGGTATCCTTTAAAGCCAGGCAGAGCGGCTACAACGCGTTCAGAAAGTCGCATTTGACTTTTTGTTTGCGCATATATGTCCTTATTTTCACTCATTTTTAAATTTCGACCTGTTTGTGTTTGATAAAGAAAAAAAGTTGCTTAAAAAAGTTTATTAAAACAAATCAGAACTTTGTTGAGGGAATATCTCCTTTCAATGTGTTACCATTTGTACCATCAATAATTAACTGATACGCATTATTCTTATATTGATATTTAATAAACCATACAGGCGCATGCAAATACACCATTTGTTTAAGCTCCAACACAGTAGAAACTTCTATAACACGATCAATATTTTGTTGAAGCAAAAAACGATGATGATTGTCAATCTGTTGCTTAGCCATATCCAAAGCGTCATCTTTACTTATTTCACTGTTTAACACTTTAGCAAAACCTTCGATTTTCCGAAAGTCATATGGAATCTTACCAGCTAAAGGCACAACATATTCACGTGTAGGAAAAACAGTAGCACTCCTTGCCAAAACAAGCCAATCATACTCCTTTTTAATCTGACCATCTTTCATAACTGGCGGAGAAATTCGTTCAAAAATACCATTATACTTCGTTGTAGCAACAACAGATACAACCCAAAAAGGCAAATAAACAAGGTTTTTTTCATCAATTTTTGATTTTTTAGCTAAATCACCAGGTTTCATGAAACCGCTACTCATCCATGTTCGAACATAGTTTTCCATCTTTGCGACATCATAATTGTTTAAAACAATTGAGTGTTCAAAGTTAAAAGCTTGACCTGTTTGGATAACTGTTGTAAAACCACAATATTTACAAGTGGTTATTATTTCTCCAGGTTTAAATTCAACCGGCGCATTACAATGGGAACAACGTATTTCATCAGCCACTACAGTCACAATATTACACCTTCAACAGATTTTCACGTTTTAAAATTGCTCTTGCAACTATAACACCTGACGCAGATGCCTGAATCAAACCTCTAGTTACACCTGCACCATCACCAATTGTAAACATGTTTTGAATTTTAGTTTCTAACAAATTACTTAATTGCAAATGACTACTATAAAATTTGACTTCAACACCATAAAGTAACGTATCTCTTGAATGAACACCAGGAGCAATCATATCGAGTGCTTGAAGAATTTCACGGATACCTACCAAATGTCGATAAGGCAAAACAAAACTTAAGTCACCAGGAGTAGCACTTTTAAGTGTTGGTTGAACTACACTGCGAGCTAAACGTTCATGAGTACTACGTCTACCAGCAGTTAAATCCCCTAATCGTTGCACCATAACTCCACCACTAAGCAAATTTGATAAACGAGCAATATATTTACCGTAAGCAATTGGTTCTTTAAATGGTTCAGTAAATTGTGTACTAACTAGTATAGCAAAATTTGTGTTGTTAGTTTTACTTTCTGCTTGACTACCACCATTTACTGTTAAAACACCATCATACGATTCTGTTGTTACTTCCCCGTAGGGCGAGACACAAAAAGTACGAACTTGATCATCAAATTGTTTTGAGTAATAAATCAATTTAGGTTCATAAAGAACTTTAGTTAGTTTTTCCATAGCTGATGCTAAAACTTCAACACGCACACCAATATCAACCGGATTGCTAACAGTTTTTAAGCCACGATTATGAGCTTCAGTCTGCAACCATTCAGCTCCACCTCTTCCAGGAGCAATAATCACATATTTAGAAAAGTACTTTTCTCCAGTTGATGTTTCTACACCATGAATAACATCATTTTCTATAATTAAACCTTTTACGTCAGTTTTTGACTTAAAAGTAATTTTATTCTCTAAAGCATTAAACATGCGTTTCAAAACTTCAAGGCATTTATCAGTACCCATATGGCGAACTTTTTGCTTTACAAGCCTTAAACCTGCAAGAGCCGCTTCTTTTTCTATCTTGCTCACTTCATCATTTTCTGTACCATAAACAGTTTCACTTGCACCAAATTTAAGATAAATCAAATCACAATAGTTTACAAGATCAGCCAATTCAGCATTTGAAACATACTGATTTAACCAGCCACCAACTTCTGTCGACAGCGTAAGTTTACCATCACTAAACGCACCTGCTCCACCCCACCCTGAAAGAATAGCACATGGTTCACAATGTACACAATCAACCCCTCTTTTTGAAGGACATTTTCGATTATCAATTTCGTAGCCTCTATCCAAAACAAGAACCGTAAGATTTGTTTTTTCTGTTAACTCTAAAGCTGAAAATATACCTGCGGGTCCTGCACCAACAATTATTACATCATATTTCAAAGAGTAACGCTCCGTAGAGTTCAAAAACAAATGCAAGCAGTCGCATATATCTGTTAACAAAAAACAATTAATAAATCACGAACAAAATAACACAAAAACTAAAAGTTATAACACTTAGTGTGAAATACCACTCGACATAAAAATTGCCAATAACCAAACTATGCCCTTAACAACACCCGAAAACAACAACACACTAAAACTGAAAGCCAAAAAACGTTACTATTACCTATTAACAACTAAAACGTTAACAGTATCCTAATTAAGATTCGATTGTAGCTTACTGTAATAGAATTCATGTCAAAATGTCTTATCCCGAAATAATTTCCCCCCCAATTAAGTTAACTTACGACTCAATACTTCACCAACCAAACTGCCTAGACGCTATACCCATCCACACCTCAGGCCACAACCGACTAACAAACGCCATATTAGGCGACACAACAACATCCAAATCAAAAACACCATGAGGCCTATCATTATACCAACAAACAAAATCAGCCAAACAACCAAATCGCGGCCTATGCTCATCATACAAACCATGAAAACACTCCAACTTACCATTAGTCTGCCGAGTGATTAACCCTACACAAAATATGCACAATACCCTTCTGACACAAAAACAACTCATACACATGCATAGAAAAATCCACCTTATTCTTGTGATTAGAACAAAACTGAGACCCATGATCCGTTAAAACAGCACGTATAGAGTACCATTGGATACTGCATTTCCAACAGGCTTTCTTTAAAACTATAAGTGCGTTTTTTGTTGTTTCATGGTCAAATTCGCCAGCAGCAAGAACTTTTCTTGAAGAATCATCCAAAATTGTGCAGAGGTATTGTCCATTTGCACAATGGTGCCAATCTGTGTGTACCAAAGACAATGAATGTTTACGTTCATAACGTATCCAGGGTTTTCTGCGATTCTGTTTGCTTGGTTGGTGGTGAGAATAGTTCAATTTGATTAAGACCTTGTGGATTATTCTGTGTGAGATTTTTATTTTTTGGCGGGCGTAAATAATTTTTTCAAGATATTTGGCGTGTAGGTGGTCTTTTTGGTATGCTTGTTTTATGATTTTGGTTGTTTGTGGTGTTATTTGTTTTTTGGGTCGGCCAAGGTTTTTTCCTATTTGTGGGGTGGTGTTGGTGGTTTTGTATTGTTTGTAGAGTTGTTTGAATCTTCTTGGGGTTATTTTTAGGTGGTTGGCTGCTGTTTTTATGGTTATTTTGTTTTCTGCGTGTTGTTGTAGGCACCATTTGAGTTGTTTTTTGTTTTTGATTTTGACCATATTTGTTAATTGTGTGTGGTGGTGTTTTTTTGGAGTTGTTTTGGTGTTGTTGTATTGGTATTGTGTTGAAGTAGAGTCGTAAGTTAACTTAATTGGGGGGGAAATTATTTCGGGATAAGACAAATTCATGTCAAAACCACAAATGATCCACCAAATCCTCAAACCTTACAGAAGAAAAACCACACATAACATTACAGTTGTAAACGTGGTTTGTTTCAGTGATACCACATCACAACAATCCAACGATCTTCCCGCCAACACAACTAATACCCAAACTGCACAAAAACAAGTTCTAAAATACACTAACATACAAAATTCAACAACAAACAACCATATACACAAAACAAAACAAACAACCAACACAAATATCAAATACTACACTACATAAAGAAGAAACCAACAAACAACAAACAAAACCAACACCAAAAAAAAACCCCAACCAACACACACCACAAAACCACAACTACAAAATAACAACACCACACACAAACCCAAACACACAACTAGGCTTTTCGCTATTTCATGTGGGTGAACATATTAGTCTTTCTCTAAACTTGTTTATGTTCTCCAGTATGTTCCATACAACTATTATGCCGTAACGAAATTTGCTGATTCTACCCACATATTTTAGCGAAGAACCCAAAACTAGACCGCAAACACACTACACCAAACCAAACAACCACCCACACAACCACAAATAACACTAAAACCACCACCTACACAAACACCTACACCACACACAATACAAGCACAAAACACTTACAAACAAAAACTACAAAAAACAACAAAACCATGTAACTAACAAACCAACAAACACCAAACAACAAAACAATCACAAACTCCCAGTCAAACAACACAACAACCATAAAACAAACCATCCACATCTTTTCACAATAACACTAAACAACACAATAATCCTTCACGACAAAAAAACACAAGCTACAAACGGCACCAAATTCCGCGCAAACAACAACCACAAAAACAACCACAACCCCACCACCCTAAAAGAAAAAATCGCAAACATCAACAAACAAATAACACACACCTAACTCGGCTAAACCGAAACCAAAACAAACAAAAATTCTACACACTTTACACAAAACTTTACCCATAAGATACTAAATTAGCTAGAAAAAACGACAAACAACAAGAAGAAAAAAGGTTCTGTAAAGTTTTCGGTAAAACATTATCATGTAAACTTTCGGTTAAAAGTTTGTAAATGTTATGCCTGTCCATGACTTCATAGAAAAACACTTGTACAAATACGAATTCTTATGCTCACGAATCCTTTGGACGTATTGAGCTTTAAAACAATACTGAAAAGATAAAAGGTATGAAACGCATCCGTGACATATTTAGGTGACAAAAGCACGCATCAAACGTGTTTGTATTTCTTCTTTCTCCAGTCCAGTAGCAGTCCGCTTGCAAAATATGTAAAAAACATTATTTCTTGACTTATCACCACCGCTCAATGGGTTTACTACATCTGTAAATTTTTTAGGATTGTTTCTATCGTTTAATACAATGTCAATATCGGAAAAATTCACATTATTAAAGCCGCTGTAAAATTGGTCAGCATCTAAAACTATAAAATCACACGGTTCATTTTTCTCTCTGGCATACTCTTGAAAGCATTTCATAACTTTTAAAATTGACTGTTTCGTGGTTAGTAGTTTTTCCAGAGATTTTTTGCGTGTATTAATGTTATCAACATTTTTACTGCTTTTACCCTTATTGTTTGTTTTTTTAACATTTTGCTCATTTAACTTTTTCTCTGTTTCTTTAATCTCATCTTCTATTCTTTTTATTATTGTATCCTCAATAACCCAATTGTAAGACGCATTTTGCACATATGTTTTAGTATTCAATAAAGCATCTTCTAAATTCGTCAAAACAGTACCACCAGAAATTTTGTCAAGAAAGAATGCTTTATATTCTGACTCGTTTTTCCATAGGGTACGCCTGCGATCTTTCCTCGAAAAATATTCATTGCTGAGCAAAATTTCACCTAAACAATGAGTTTTCATTAGACTAATAATATCATCATCACATAATAAAGAAATTTTAGTTTTTCTTTTTAATTCTTGTCCTTCTTCGCTAAGAGATTCAAACGAAAACAGTTTTTTACGTTTAGTACTGAAGTTTTTATCTAAGTACGACATTACATTTTGAAGTATATACATGTCGTATAAAATGCTTGGATGGTTTTGTATCCATTTACGACCAGAGTCGTGAGCGTAAACAAAATTTTCTATTACACTGATAGCACCCTTACGATAGGCCAGTTTATAATCTCCTGTAATTGTAACATACGCAAGTAGACGTGTGTAATCAATATTTACAGTATCAAAACCAGTAAAAAACGCATCTCTAATCACATAATCTAATCGGTCAACATCAATAATTTTTGAATTTAATAAAGCTATATAACAATTTAACAAACAATTCTTCTGGTAGTCTTTTTCACCTTTTTTTGTTGAAAACGTGTATCCAGTTACACAACGAGCAAACATTTCTTTTTTTAACGGTTCGTTAAAATAACTTGTTGAAAATTTACTCAGCCCAACTATGGCACTCATAATTTCATGTGGTGCTGCAGGATTCACGTTCAATGGAACATCATTTTTAAAGGCAGGACTTTTAACTAACCTGATAAGTTCATCATGTAAAATCTTCCGAGAGTCTTTGGCTCTTTCATCCAAATAAAATTTTTCTCCCGTGTGAGAAAATGGGGCATGACCTACATCGTGCAACAAGCAAGAAAGACGAAAAACCTCGTTGATTGTATCCCAGTCAACTCCTTTAACACTACAATTATTTTTAATCTCATTTGTTAGTACATCGCCTACAATATCGCCCAAATAGTACACACCAATAGAATGTGCAAATCTATTATGTTCAGATGATGGGTATAAAGGCGAATAACTTGTCTGAACAATTCGCCTTAATCTCTGAAAAACAGGCGTATCTACAATGTCTCTAACGATATTGCTGGAAATTTCTATATAACCGTATATTGGATCTTTAAACAACTTTTTGTCTTCAGACAACTTACAGTTATTCATGCTAAAACCTTAATTTAGCAAGTGCCCTTTTGTCTATAAAAGCAAGAAAAACATTCAAAGCTAAATACCCACGGAACTGCTGTATTAAATCATTTATTTGAACGTTGTCCTTTAAAGATATTCCCTCGAGTTCATCCTCTGTTTTTTCCTCAAAAATATTCGAGTAATTTCGGAACATTCTGCCTGTGTTTTCTCGCGATAAAAGCAAAACAACTTTTTCGCCGTGACTATGAAGAATTTTAACTATTACTGCGGCATACTCATCTAATTCTTTGTAGGACACAAACCGCTTATCTTCGTTTTTTGCCAATATTTCTATCAGTGCATTAGCGGCCAAATCTTCAATCCTAATAGTATAACACATAAATTTTACCAACCGTTTAGTTTGTCTGTAGCTACTTAAAGTTTTCCAGATTAAGGAAATAATTTTTTTATAGCCGTAAGATGACTATGTTTGTGCATGAATATTTTGATAACCTGTAATTCCGAAATATTTACTACCACAAAAAACAAAATACACAACTTCAAAAATTTTTTCAAAACACACACAAACCACAAAAATCCGCAAACATAAACAAGCATATCGAGCTAACATGTTAACGGTAAGAAATATTTATTACCACTAAGACGAGAGCACAAACCATCAAAACTATAGATCGTTTGACCACAAAAAGCAAATAACAACACTATTTTAATGCAACTCATGTCCTGTTCAACATCACCAATTGTGGTAAGAAATAATGCGGAAATTACGGATAATCAAGTTTTAGTGTATGCAGACTTACGGTGCCATATAACATAAACTGTCAATAATATCACCATAAGCAAAAACAAAAAGAAACCTATACATTCCAACTCTAACTCTAAAATAATTGGACAACCCTTTTAATTTGTTCATATCAAGTTTTTTAAAAAAACCTTCCTGCTCTAAAAGACCTATAACCATACTTACTTTGATTTAAATGTGTCAGGGTAGCTGTTCAAATTATTTTTGAACTTTCTTATCGACAAAAATTCGTGTTACAGACAAAATTATGCCTCTTTAAAAGAATTTTTCCAAGGTACAAGCTCAAGCGCGCCATTTTTCTTTGCTTCTTCATATTCCTTAGCAGCTTTAACCTCGTCAGGCAAAGGATCAACAGACCCAATCAACCGTTCCTCTATCAAATCATTCATCCCCTCAACTCTCTTAGCTAAATCAACTAGTAGAGTTTTTATTTCTTTAAGCTCAACTTCTGTTGTCATGATCTTTCAACTTATAATATGAACTGTACCATATTTAACAATTATTGACAAAGACAAAACAACCACATACAAACTAAAAAATGATTCATACAGCATTGCCTTTTCGTTATCGGTAGCTGTAGTGTTTGATTTAACCTTCAACATTACCATCAGTTGTCGTGACAAAGCTTCTTCAATCGTCATAAAAAACCATAATCGAAAAACACAAAATAACACCCAAAACACACGAAAGACAAAACTAAAACACCACATTTTCTTTCTGCCAATCCTGCTCTGCTATTTGTTACCTATTGTTATAATAAAATTAATAGCCCACGCAATACACAGCAATTAATATGGTGCTTAATAGTGACAGTTGAGGCTGTTTTTACAGTTGAAGAGAAAATAAAACTACAGAAACTAACTGAGGAAGTTCCAAAGCTACGTTTGCGTGTAGAAGAATTAGAAGAGACCTTGGAGATTTTAAGCAATAAAGAGCTTATGCAAAGCATAGAGGTCAGTGAGAAAGATATGGCCGAAAACCGTTTGTTTAGTCGTAGTGAAGCATTAAAAGAATTGGGCCTAATGAAGAAGACCTTTGAATTTTTGGTCATGGTTCAAACTAGTTTATTTCCAAACTCCAACACATCAATAATCAAACCAAACAAAACCACATACAACGCCAAAAACTAAAACAACAAACAAATCTACAAGCCAAACACACTAACCATACACAAAACAACAAACACTTACACACAATACACAAGCACTACACTTATCAATACACAAAACACCCCTTGGTACAATCTCATGGTAAACAAAAATATCATCAAAAAACACAGCCACAACATCCAATTTTAACCCTTCCAACAAAGTCCAGAACTCACACAAAAACTCACGTTTATCGACACAAAAACATAAACCACAATATCCCCACTATCATGAACTATTGCATACCACAACCAACAAAGTGCTTTTCTACAATAAACTCTGCCCCACATCGCACACATTTCAAAACGAATTCCAATGATTTTGGCGAAGTTTACATATTTATGGTTTATATTTATTTGATGTTTTTTATTTTTTTAAAACAAATATAATAACTTTTTGACTAATACCTAAAAACCTGTGAAACATCACGCATACCACCACCATTTACAGACATTTTTACTACTAATTGCCTAGTTTGTGGTAATACACCTTGTTTATGTATTTTGTTTGGAAAAAATTTTGTGCTTGTTGCATTTGCAACGTGGAGTACTGTAGTTGTTTACCCATCTTTACCACACTTTCGCCATTGCAATGTATCATTTTATTGTTACTTTTACTGTGTTCACTGCCCTTGTGAATATAGCGTGGCGTCTTTGCTTATGAATTATTTTGACGCATAATCCATATTTACCCACATTACCTCTACCATTAATAACTAAGAGATTTTCGCAGATTGTCTACAAACTACACACTAAACAACATTACCATTTTTAATAAGAATAGTAACGGGAATCACGGATAAACAACAATTTGATAGCTTTTGCTAAGAAAACGCACATCACACCATTATGCACAGCAATTATTTTTTGCTCAGATACCATTTTAGGTATTCTTTACGGCGGTTCTCTCTTATTTCATCCTCAGATTCATCGTTTGGTCGATTTTGTTCTCTCAAATCATCAAGTTCTTGACCAGTAACAGACAAACCACAACTTTTACAAATATACAGTTTAGATACAACTATATACTTCATTTCTCCACCACATTCAGGGCAATACGTCATGTTTCTTCACTAAAAACCTCTACTAAACAATTAACCAATATTTAGTATTCGCTACAATAAAAAATAAACATTGTACAACGAGTGTTATAGGGAGCTAAAGTGAAAAACAAATAACAACATTAACAATACGATAGTTTTTTTGTATGGGTTTAGCTCTTAGTGAAAAAGTTTTCATTACTCATTTTAACACTACAACGAACATTACTTTCAATTACATCCACTACAACATTACCTTGTTCACGAAAAACACGTCAAAAATGGTTTTTCCTTAATCTATAGTTCTCACAAGTTTTTGTTTTGTTTGTATAAGTGTTGTATTCAAACACTGTTGTTGTAGTGTTAAGTCGAAATTAAAATTTTATGTTATTTTCGCTCAACAAACATGGCAGCACATACGTGTTTATGTGTGTATGTTCACGTGAGCTAACAACATACAAAAAAGTAAATATGTTTGCCGCACTATATAGTAAAGGAATCAAACTTGGAAAACAGCATTAACCCGATTTACAGGAAACTTTTAGAAAAAATTAAAGACTCCATAGTTTTGGGTACAGTTCAAGGTGTAATTCATTGGGATATGGAAACGATGATGCCGCCAAATGCGGTGGAACAAAGAAGCTTGCAATTAGAGTTGCTTAGTCGAATTGGACACCAAATGAGTACAAGTCGCGAAATTGGTGATCTTTTACAGCAAATTCAATCAAACATAATGTATTCTAGGTTAAACGCTGTTGAAAAACGTAATATTTATTTGATTAACAAAAGTTATATAGAGCAAAATAGTTTATCAGAGAAACTTGTTGCAGAGATGGCTAAACAAGAAACAATCACTGTGACTACTTGGAAAAGAGCAAAGGTAAAAAAAGATTTTAACTTGGTTAAATCGGAACTGAAAAAATTGTTAGAGTTAAATTTGCAAGCTGCAGAGATTCTTATGGATGTTAAGCAGACAAAAACACCATATGAAGCTTTGATTGACCAGTTTGAACCAAAAATGACTACGCAAAAAATCACTGAACTTTTTGACAAGTTACAAATTGGTTTGCAGCCATTTTTAGAGCGGGTTCAAGATTCCAGTAAACAGTTATGCGCTAAATCTTTGCATCAGCCAATTTCAGTTGAGACGCAACGATTGATTTCGCAGTTTTTAACTCAGACGCTTGGTTATGATACTGTTTCATCTGTTGCAAAGGGCAGGATTGATGAAACAGAACACCCGTTTACATCTGGAAGTTATCAGGATGTACGTATAACAACACATTATTATGTTGATGATTTTATAAACTCTGTTTTTTCGGTTCTCCATGAAACTGGGCATGCTCTTTATGAGTTAAATGTTAATCCAGAATGGAGGTATCAACCTGTTGGAGGTACATGTTCTTATGGCATTCATGAGTCTCAGTCACGTTTTTACGAAAATGTTATTGGACGTTCTAAAGAGTTTTTGACTTGGCTTCTGCCTAATCTGCAAAAAATTGCGCCAGTTTTATCAAGTGTATGTTTAGATGATTTTGTTTGTGATGTTAATCAGGTTAAACGTTCCAAGATTCGTATACAGTCAGATGAGGTTACTTATAATTTGCATATTATCATTCGTTACGAGTTGGAACGTGACTTGTTTGAAGGTAAGGTTTGTGTGGATGAATTACCACAGGTGTGGAATGAAAAATATGCTAAATATTTGGGTGTAGAGGTTGAGGATAACTCGGAAGGTGTGTTGCAGGATACACATTGGTATAGTGGATTGTATGGGTATTTTCCTAGTTATGCGTTGGGTAACATTTATAGTGGGCAAATAGTTGATGCTTTAACCACGTCTTTACCTAGTTGGTGTAATCAACTTTCTCAGGGTAATTTAAGTGAAATTAACAATTGGTTAAAAGTTAATGTGCATCAATCAAGTAGTTTTTATGATCCGGAAGATTTGGTTGAGAAAGTGACAGGTAAAAAGTTGGATCCAACATTCTTTTTACAATATCTAGATAGAAAATATAGAAAACTTGATTTCTAACAAGGTAAAGATTGTGTGGTATCTTTTTTATTAAACTGGGCATGTACATAAGTTATTACGAATAGTAGTATACCAACGATGCCAAGACAGAATCCTGTCCAGCCTATAGTTGCATTGTAAACGTTTGCGCCATATAAGAATAAACCTAAACCAATGATGACAAGAATAGCACTTGTCCAATTTAGCCATGACATTATAGTAACCTCTTTTACGTATAAGGTTAAGGCAATAAGACATGTGATATAAAGATTTACGGGTAAATGTTACAGCTTTAACCATAACTCTACAAAATTAGCTGTCAAATAAACAGTTAAATAGAATTCAGATAAACAATAAAAACAAGTTAATCCGACAGTCTTAAATATTTGGTTAAACACAAGTGACGAATAAGGTGTAGTAATGTCGGGAATAGATGTTAAAAAACCTTCAAATAGGGAAGAGTTTGTTAAAATAGTTCTTCAAGCAACCCAAAAAGAACTAGAAAGTAAGAATAAACCGACAAAACCGACAATTATTGGAACAGCCAAAGAAATGGACATCCATAGAGATACACTTTATTCTTGGCTAAAAGAGTTTAATGTTAATTTCAAGGAGATTATAAATTGTATGCCAACCCAAAATAAATATGAAGAATCTTCAAACCCAACTTACTTAATTGGTGAATCACTATTAGGAGAAGGAAATGAAATTGCGCATGTTGACTTAATGATTGGTGACAAAAACGGACCAGTCGGCCAAGCTTTTGCAACAGGTATGGCGAATTTGTCAGCAGGACATACGCCATTGCTAGCAGTTATCCGACCTAACCTGCCACCTAAACCACACACCCTAATTGTTCCAAAAGTTACTATTAAAAACATGGCAGACACTGGTAAAATTTTTGGTCCTGCACAAGCCGCAGTAGCCAAAGCAGTTGCAGATGCAGCAGAAGAAGGTATCATACCAGTAACAAAACTTGATGAGTGGGTAATTATTGCAAGTGTCTTTATTCATCCCCAAGCAGTTGATTACCGTAAGATTTACCAATATAATTATGGTGCGACAAAAATGGCACTGCAACGTGCACTTATAAAATATCCGTCATTAGACAAAATCATTTATGACAAAGACCGTGCGAAACATCCAATTATGGGCTTTAAAGTTCCACGTCTATGGAGACCACCATACTTACAAATTGCTCTTGACGCACCCTCACTTGAAGCCGCAAAAAAAGTTATTGAACAACTACCTGGAAGTGATAGAATCATACTTGAAGTGGGCACACCACTCGTTAAACGATATGGTACAAGAGTTATCAATGAAATTCGTGAAATTGCCAAAGACAAATTTATAATAGCAGATCTTAAAACGTTGGATGTAGGTAAAGTTGAAGTAGATATAGCATATGAAGATACAGCAGATGCTGTTGTTGCATCGGGTCTTGCACCAGCAGAAACGCTTGATGCAACTGTACAGGAAGCCAAACGTTTAGGAATTTATGCAGTTATTGACATGTTAAATGTAGAAGACGTGCTTGCAAAGTTAAAGTTAATTAAAGATTTTCCAGACATTATTATCTTACACAGAGGTATTGATCAAGAAACAGGCAGAAGTAGTGGACTTGAACGTATAAAACTTATACGTGAAACATTTCCTAACAAAAAATGTTTAATTGCAGTTGCAGGTGGTATAGTTCCGGAAACAGCTAAAGAAGCGTTAGATAAAGGTGCAGATATTCTGATTGTTGGCAGATATGTTACACAATCAAAAGATATCGAAAGGTCAGTAAGAGAATTTCTTGAATTGACACCAAGCATGCGTGAAGACGTAGATCTATACAGAGTGCACACGGAATAAAAACAAACATTAAGCCTTTTATGGCTCCTTTTTTTGTTAGTATCTTACAAATAAAATTTTTTGTAAGTGTGCCGAAGTTTTGTTCGTTTTTGTTTTTGCCAAAGATTAGTAGACCTTAGGCGTTATTCTTTTTGAATTTTTAATTAGATGGTTGCTTACATTTTTTGAAATTTTAAATTGCTAATGTTCCCACTATTCGAAAATTTATAA
>WRNB01000022.1 GCA_009776805.1 Candidatus Bathycorpusculum grumuli
TGTTGTGCCTGTTGGGTAGGTGCCTGCGCCTGTTTCTGTTGCGTAGCTGTTGTTTACGGTTACGTTGTGGCGTGTTTCGAATATGTCTGAACTAACCCATACTGCTGGATAAACAAGACCGTACCCAAAAGCATAACCATTAGGCAGATTACCAGCAGGACTATTTAGTATATCAAGCTCGTGTACATAACCTGTATCTAGTAATGCACTTTGAGTTTTAACATGATTACCTGGTGTACGTAACCACATAGCATAGTAAAAACCAAGGGTTGATTTCGGGATGTTAACCTTTGCGAAATTAGCAGCTGCTTCAGCTGGGCTCACATAAGTAGCGGTTGTTGCGCCTGGAAAGTTGCGGGTAATGGACAAATAGTTTGCAGCTTCGCTATAGCTTAAACAAAAAGCGATGTTGTTACCAATGCCCACCTGATATTTGGTTGGAGTGCTTAGTCCGTCAGTTAATGTTGTTGAAGTGTAACGAGTGCCAAGGGTGTTGAGTGCATTGTGTTGTAAAGTAAAGTCACGTAGTCGAGCATCAGCAGGTAAGACATCATAGAAAGTGTTTATGCCATCTTTATCAGGTTTAACTTCAAGGAAATTAAACCAGCAATCAATGTCGTGGCTAACGTTGTCTTTAGTGTAGCCGACGTTTGTATCACCGTCTTTTGGGGCTTGCCATCTGGCACTTTGCCAGTATGGGTCTCCATAATGGAAAGACTGTAAATTAAGGTAATCGGCCCGTACAATCAATGAATTATCACCGTATCGTGCAATTTCCACCCAATTAGATGTGTCACCCGTCAGTTCTGGAGTGAGAATTCTGCCATCTACACCAACTGGGGCATCAGTAACAGGAGCAGCAAGGCTTGTTGGAATAGGCAAGAGCAGCATAGTTAGCAAGACAAAAGTTAAAGTTAAAGAAAACAAAAACCGTTTTCTTTTTGTAAATAAATTCAATTTAGTACTCATTTTTATTTATCACTAATCCATAATTTTTATATGGAAAAAACTATTTAGGCCACGCATATAAAAATTGCGGGTATACAAAACATAAAAGTAGATAAAAATTCTTAAAACATAAAAGTTACAAAATAAATTAAACATATGATAGAAGTTTTATATATTAAATTTTCAAATAAAATATATATGTGACAACAGGCAAAAAATGTTTGATACAAACTACCATACGTCAAATCCTAAAACAACAAAGACACAAACCCTACAAAACCCAAAAATAACACCAAAAACCACGCCAAACACACAAAAAATGAGCAAACACACCTAACCAACAAACAACAAACACAAAAAAACCCCGCCACACCTACAAAAACTAAAGCAAACACAACAAAAAACCACCACACAACCAAACACCACCAAACAACAAAAAAAACCATACACCCATAAATACCACACACATTTACACATTATTTTTCCACAACAACCCTAAATTATCACATGACCATAAAAATAATGAACCTATTTAATCTCAATGACTAAAATATTTGTCATAATAACACAAAAAAATACTACAACACTTGTACACAAATTATGCACGTATAAAAAAAGGGAACACAAAAAGCTATCGTTTTTTAAGAATGATAATAATCACACTAACTATAACCATAATTACAATTACCACTGCAACAAAAAGAAGAAAATTATTACCAAAATTTACATCCCTTGTAGCTGAAGAAGGCACATTCCCATCTAAAGACGCACCAGAAAAATCGGAACCACCACCATCAACCACAGCACCATATCCACCAGCAGTAGGATGACTAGATATTACCTCACCTTTTATACCACTTGTAGCTGAAGAAGGCACATTCCCATCTAAAGACGCACCAGAAAAATCGGAACCACCACCATCAACCACAGCACCATATCCACCAGCAGTAGGATGACTAGATATTACCTCACCTGTATCTGCCCAAATACTTAACTGCCACGCATTAAACGACAAATCCGACGACAAAACCAACGGTGCCTCAACAAACCAATAAGGATACAACACCAAACCATCACCTCTAGTACCCATACGCAACTCCGTAATAACCGGCCTATCAGAAGGAAAATCTATACCCGCCAAACCCGCCGCACCAGAAGCCTGCTCCCATGCAATAACAATAGCTTGCTCCCTAGTAATTATCATATCCCCATCATCTATGAAGTAAAGATTCCAACAGTCTGTAAACCCCATAAAATAACCATCAGGTTCAAAATGAAGACTAATACTTTGAGGCGTTTCAGCACCACCATAAGCATTCATAAAATAAAGCTCAAGAACAGGCGAAGGCCCAATCTTGGGATTTCTATCAAAATAAGCTGTGCACCTTATGTCCCCAACAGTCTTATTTTCAAGATCCCTGATAGTTTTAGCAGGCTCAATAATGCGTTGCATATCTACAATATCAGAATTGTCCGTGAAAGCTTGCAACCTAGAAAGAACTTCCCTAGCCGCAACAAGAGGATCATCAGACAACTTATTGATATAATGCACCGTTGACGAAGAACCCTCAGTTATTGATGTGTACACATAGCGTAATTGGTTGCTTAAGTAAAAGGCGGCAACAGAAAGTTTACTTTCCTTGGAATCCAAAGTCATCCCCATAAGTTCCTCTCCCTTGTAGTCTTTTTCGAACCCAATTGCAGGTGCTGCACGATAGCTAGTTACATTTATAGTGTATTTGTCTACGTCAATGCCTAAAATATCTCTTAAAGCATTAAGCACTTTATCCTTAACAACTTCTTGTGATGCAGTAGCATTAGGAGTTGGAATAAACAATACAAGCAACACTACAGACATAGTCAATATGGACCAAACTTTTTTAGATAACCTCATATTTGTATCCTCCATTAATATGGGAGAACCATATTGCTATTGCCCAATACTCACATATAACATTTACACCATAGGTCATGTTTTGTAGAATAAAACATGTAACCATTGTAAAGCGATGTTGTCATAAAAGATTTTGAGGAGCTACTCGTTACATCAAAGGTTGCTGTATCAAGTGCTGTTTTAACTGAATAATAGTCGTTAGTCTTAATTATTATCTTGACAATTTCTCATAGTAGACTATGCAGTTTTTATATTTTTATATGCCTAATTTGATCATTTAGTAACATGTTTATTCAGTTTGAGAATACAAAAATAACAAAGACTAAAGTATAGTAAACTAAAAATGGCATGTAACAATTTTTCTTTTGTGGATTAACTGTTATTTTGTATATTTTATTGGTTGCCGTTTGAATTTTTTCTTACAGATTATACTACAGAAATGATAAGTTTCACCTTCATAGGTGATTTTAAATTTAGCAGTATTTTCGTCTAGAACCATACCACAAACTGGGTCTCTAAATGACATTCTCTGGATTAAACCTCAGTGAAGAGTATACTTGCAGCAATTTATGGTTAGTGGTAGAGTTAAAGTAAAGTTTAGAAAAAATAAACGAAATAAATAAAAGTGTAATTTAAAGAAGGATAAATTTGTGTGATTTGGTTATCAGGAGGTTTGTTAGTAGAAGCTTTGTATTGGTGAATCGTTGCTATTTTGTACGTTTTTGTTTTTTGCACTAATTTCTTCTATGCGTGTTTTTGTTAGAGCTTTGATGTTGTTAAAGTTACTTAATTCGCCGTAGCTAACTAATGTTATTGCGGTGCCTGTTGTGCCTTTACGAGCGGTTCTGCCGATTCGGTGGAAGTATACTGGAGGGTCATTAGGTACATCATAATTGATAATGTGGGTAATGCCTTCAATGTCTAGGCCTCTTGCAGCTACATCGGTTGCAACAAGCAAGCTGAGGCGACCTGTTTTAAAGTCGTTAATTGCTCGATCACGTTGAGCTTGTGTAAATCCAGCATGTAATGCTTGAACACGAAAGCCTTTTTTATACATTTGGCTAGAAACACGACTTGTATCTCTACGAGTTCTGCAAAAGATTATAGCTTTTTCTACTTCATCCTGTCGTAAAATATCACACAAAGTATCAAATTTGCCGTGTTGATTGATGATTGTGTAGTATTGTTTCATTTGAGTAACTGCAATTTCGTCTTTGCTTACAAGTATTTGTTCAGGATTTTTCATATACTTGTTACATATGCGCATAACTTGGTTATCAATTGTTGCACTAAAAAGACTTGTTTGTCTATCACGTGGCGTTCTAAAGAGAATGTATTCAACATCTTCTAGAAAACCCATATCAAGCATACGATCGGCTTCATCCAGCACAACAATTTTTACTGAAGACAAATTGAGCATATTGCGTTTCATTAAATCAATAATTCGCCCAGGAGTACCTACAACAATGTGAACGGTACCGTTTAATGCGTGAACTTGCTTGTTAATTGATTCTCCACCATAAACCGGTAGAACACGAATTTTTGCGTATTTAGCAAACTTGGCAAGATTATCAGCTACTTGCACAGCTAATTCACGTGTTGGAACCAAAATTAAACCTTGAACGCCTTTAATATTGGGATTTAGTTTCTGAATCATAGGTACGCCAAAAGCAGCAGTTTTACCTGTTCCTGTCTGGGCTTGCCCGATAACATCTTTGTCTTCAAGCAGAGGCATTATTGCTTGAGCTTGGATGGGAAAAAGAGTAGTAAATCCTATTTCGTTTAAACTTTTTAAAATGTCCTTACTCAAAGGTAAGTCTTTAAATGATTGTTCTTGCAACTGTTTTTTCTCCTGCCACAGAATGTCATGTTATAGTTTTTGAAAGCTCAGGAGCCTTGATTGTTATTACATGAGTTAATGTGACACGCTTCATCTTTTTATGGCAGAAATATAAAAAGATTTGTAGATCTAAAACAATAATGGAACGTGAGAAAAACAATAACTTGAAAATAATTGTTCAAAAAAATCATTAAACTACCACATTCAAATAATGCACACTGTTTAAACGAAAAAACAAGATATATCCAAATTTATATGACATATTTTATGCATGTAATTTTCAAAAGGTAAACAGAAAAAATGGTAGTACACGTTATATGTAGAAATATGGTTTAACTGTATTGCTCAATACAATGAAAAAGATATGCCACCTGTCTAAACGTTGATACTCTTCAATTTTTGGGTAATGTTCGAGTTTGGTTGTGGTATATGTTGAAATGGTTTATGGTGGCATTGTGGGTAATGAGTATGTGTTACGTCATTATCTGTGAAATACGCGTGTTGTGAGAGAATAAATTTTTAATAAAAATAAAGCAGAAAATATTTTTAACTAAAAAGAAATTGTGAAAAGAAGATTATTTTTGTAAAAAGTTTCGAAGTTCTTTCATCTTGTGAATCTCGATAGAGTTACTTGCATGCCGCATAGTAGTACGTGCACCAGCTGTAAACAATACTGTTTCCTTATCAGAAAGTAAACGCGACAAATACAACTTGTTCGCAACAAAAGAAATGGTATCCTTCTCTGACAAATAATCAATATAAACAGGCTGAACACCAAAAGTTAATTCTAACTGTTTTTTAACCTTAATATCAGGAGTTACAGCAATAATAGGCTGAGAAATTTTAAAACGGGAAATCATTCGCGCAGTATAACCGGTTTTAGTCAACGTTATAACTTTATCCAAAGGCATATTCTGGCAAATTCGCTGAATCGCTCTACTAATAGTATCAGAAATATTAACAAAATGTGTATCCTCAACCCTGCTTCGCACAGCATTCTCAGTCTCATTAGCAATACGACTCATCATATTCACAGCTTCCACAGGATACGCACCAATCGCAGTTTCACCTGAAAGCATAACCGCATCTGACCCATCCAAAATAGCATTAGCAACATCACTCACCTCTGCCCTAGTAGGCTGAGGATGATACACCATAGACTCCAGCATTTCAGTAGCTGTTACAACCAACTTACCTCGCTGATTACAACGCTTAATAATAGACTTTTGAACCAAAGGTACCTTCTCAGGTTCAATTTCAACCCCCAAATCACCTCGCGCAACCATCACACCATGAGCCACCTCCAATATATCATCAACATTAGAAACACCCTCAAAATTCTCTATCTTTGCAATAATACCTCCATCATAAATTTCAGCAAGGTCTTTAACATCACAAACATTTCGAGCGAAAGACAAAGCAATATACTCTACATTAAATCGTTTAGCAAAATCCACTATCGCCAAATCATAATCAGTTAACGTAGAAACCGTTAACCGTTTATTAGGCAAATTAACACCTTTACCATCCTCAATCACACCTCCAACATTAACATGCAAAAACAATTTTTCATCAGATTTTTCAGTAATAATCGTACGAATCTTCCCATTATCAAAAAGAACGATATCACCAACAGAAACAGTATCATAAAAATTATGGTTAAAACTTACCGCACACGTCTCATCAAAACCAACCTCTAAAATTTCACCCTTAACCAACTGTCTTTTCTGCAAAACTTTTAACCTGATTTCTGGACCCTTTAGATCAATAATAATCGGAATATCAACAACCTTACGCACAGTCTCAATCACTGACTGATACTGAGCCGTATTTCCATAAGCAGTATTAATCCTAACACCATTCATACCCACGTGAACCATTTTTTTAACTATTTCCATAGTACAACTAGCTGGACCAATCGTGGCAATAATTTTTGTCTTTTTCATAAACACCCACATATCAAAATAACCTACTCAAAATTAAAGTATAACGGTACAAAAAACAATAACACTAACATAACTAAATAGAAAACAACAAACACTCAACAAACATCAAACACTCACCAACCAGTTGAACATAATTAAATACTATAATACATTATACTCTGTTTATGGGGCATCATCCACGAACTCGAACATCTAAAAGAGAAATTCGAGAATATAGAAAAGTCTTTCGAGAAAAAAGTAAATCAAACAAAAATAATACAAACAAGTCAGAAGAAAAAACAATTTTTTTACAACAAGAAATTTTTGAAATAACTCTTAAACGTCTGCATACATTAGGTAACCAAAAATTTGGTTCATCACCATTTAGTCAACACTTTAACCGTTGGCTTCAAACTATAGAAACAATTCTGGACGAATTTGAAAAACAATCATTGATAAATATTGATGACCAATTCAGAGAAGAACGCAAACAAATACTTGACACAATTAAACTTCAACTTGAAAAACATCAACAAAAAGAAGCCGACATAGAGAGACAAATAAACAATTTATCAGGTACCAAAAATCGTCTTCAACAAACAAACAAGGACTACTTAACTAAAACAACAATACTCAAAAATCAAAAAGCAACAGCATTAAAACAGTTAAACAGAGAGTTAGAGATTTTGAAAAACGAACAAGACCAAATAGTTAAATTAAAAACAGGTTTTTTCAGAGGCATTTCCAAAAAAGAACGCGAAGAAAAAGAAGCTTTAGCAGTACAACGTTACATGGATAAACAACAAGAATATGAAGTAATTATACTACATTTTAAAGAAAAACAAAAACAACTCAAAGAAAAATTTGAAAACAAAAGAGAGCCTTTACTTGAAGATATAAAAAAACATCAAAAATATGTTAAAGAAATAGAGAACGATACTTCTTTAGAAGAAAGATGGTTTACCTGTGAAGCCTTAAAAGATATGCTTAACAATTTTTTACAAAGAAAATAACCACAATCAACACACCACATCAATAATTAAAACAACCTCCAAAAACTAACAATTTACACTTCAAAACAACAAAAACAAAAAACACACAACAACTACAACACACAAATTTACCCAACCTTACCTCTACCAACAATAACTAAAAATTTCAAAACTACCTTTACTAACATAAAAAAAGAAAAAGAAAAACACTATGTTTCAAGCAAGGTTTTTAACAAATTAATTGCTGACCATGCAGCTAACGCACTTGTGTGCGGATTGTCTGGGTGTGGATCATTTGCAAATTTTAGATGCATTTCGCCGTAGTGCCAATTTATGCTGATTTCATGAGTATTCCGTTTGACGCTTGGGTCAGAGATTACTTGTACTTTAACTTTAACAGGTTTAACAGTTAAGGCTAATGTAGCCGCTACATTCATTTCTTTTGGGAACCGTTGTGCCGCTTCTTTAGCGTAGCCTTCATATACAATTAGTGCTTCAGCGTTATTTTTGCCAAGAGCCTTTGGAGGTTTATGTGTGGTCAAGGTTATTTCGTCTATACCTGCAAGAGCAGCACTAGAGAGCGCATCTAATCCGCCTATCGCGCCAGATGGAAAATGTACATGTTGGCTTCCAGTTCCAATACTTAGCAGAGCACCGGTACTCATAACGATGAGATCTATATTTGTTGTCAAGATTTTGTCAAAATATTCAGTTATAGCTTGTTGTGAGGCTGCTTCTACGATTACTTTAGGTTTTTGAGCAAGAAGAGCATCTATGTTGTCAACTATTTTGACTGAAAATCGAAGTTTGTTTTTCAGATTTTGTGCACATTGTAGGTCTGTGTCAAAAATAACTAGTTCGTCACATAACACAAGTCCACGTTGAATTGCTTCAGCAATTACGGTACCAATTGCGCCGGCACCTATTAAACCAACACGTTTAGATTTAGTCATTACTTGTTCTCACCTTATTTTAGTTAGTATTCTGTTTGGATATACACTTCTGTAGAAGGAACTTGTATTCCTTGTGTGATTTTATCAGGTACAATTTTGAGGTTTTCAATCTTTAAAGTAGAAGCAATATCAGATGCACCTTTTGTTATTACTGCAGCAGTTTCCACATCACCAGCATATACAAGAACGTTTTTAATGGGCGTATTAAGAGATAACTTGTTTTGTGCTTTGTCATTACGAATTTCCCCTAAAACAGCAATAATTAAATCACCTTGTTTTTCTATTTCCGCACTTACAATAGACGAGTCGTATTTTGGCCATTCTGAGACATGTATACTCTTGTAACCATTGCTGTCAAGATACATGTACTGATAGATCTCCTCGGTTAAGTGTGGAGCAACTGGCGCAAACAATTGTAGTAAACGGTAAAGCACCCTATATAGAGTATACTGTGCAGCCAATCGGCTTTCGTTTCCATGAATTTCAGGGCGATAAAGACGGTCTTTTATGGCTTCTAAATAATAGTCACAAACAATATGCCAAGTAAAATTACGTATATCTTCAACAGCAATGTTAAATTGACATTTTTCAAAAGATTCTGTGACTTTTTTTGTCAAGTTTTCAGTTTTGCTAAGTATCCATTTATCAAGCAACTGTAACTCGACACTTAAAGCAGCTTTTGGAACATAGTCTTCGAGAAGTTGGTTTGCAAACACAAATGCATTCCAAAACTTGTTTAGAAAACGTTTACCATATTCAACATCTTGAATACGATAAGGAATGTCTGAGCCGGTTGCGCCTCCACCCGCAGCCCACTGTCTTATTGCGTCAGCACCATTTTTGGCAAGAGCTTCAGGTGCAGCCACATAATTTTTAAGCGATTTACTCATTTTTCGACCGCCATCACCAAGAACCATACCATTTATAAGAACACTGTTAAAAGGGCGTTCGCCAAACAATGCTAGATGACGCACCATAAGATAATACGCCCATGTGCGAATGATGTCGGTTCCAGAGGGATGTATGCTTGCTGGAAACAGTCGTTTCCAATCTGACCGGTCAGGCCAACCAGCATGTACAGCACACGTAATTGAACTATCCATCCAAGTATCCATAACATCTTGCTCGCCACTAAAATCTGAGCAACCACATTTCGGACAACCATCAATTCGTGGGGCTTCCAATTTAGGATCAATTGGTACCCATTCAAGTTTAGCTACAATAATTTCGCCACAACTCTTGCAATACCAAACAGGAATAGGCGTAGCAAACAAACGCTGGCGGCTAATAACCCAATCCCAATCAAGGCTCTTAGCCCAATCAATCAAACGGTTCTTCATATAATCAGGATACCATGAAATCTCAACAGCATTCTTTTCAACAACCTCAGATAATTCCATAGTTTTCATAAACCACTGTTTACGCTCAAGAATTTCAACAGTAGTTTTACAACGTTCACAAACACCAACTTCGTGCTGTATTTTTTCAGTTTTCTCAAGCAATCCAGCCTCAGTTAAATCAGTAACAACAGCAACACGTGCCTGATTCAGATACAAATCAGCATATTTACCGCCTGCCTTAGTTATTTTGCCATTTTCACTAATAAGTTGGATTATAGGAAGTTTATGTTTTATGACAGTTTTAACATCATCTTTATCGCCGTAAGTGCAAATTTGAACCGCACCCGTACCAAAATTCATATCAACAGTCTCATCAGCAATAACAGGAACCTCACGGTTTACAAGCGGCACCAAAATTTTTCTACCAACATATTTACCATAACGCTCATCATTAGGATTAACTTTGACAGCTACACATGCTGGAATAAATTCAGGACGTGACGTAGCAATTAAAAAACATTCATCTGAATTCACTAATGGAAATTTAATATAATGCAAGTTGCCGTCTTTTTTAACGTGATCAACTTCCGCATCAGCAATAGCAGTCTCATCACGAGGACACCAATTAACAGGATGAGTACCCTGATACATGTAACCCTTTTGATAAAGCTGGATAAAACTAAGTTGAGTACACCGCCAATAGTTAGGATCCATAGTACGGTATTCAGTAGTCCAATCAATGCTGCTACCAAGTTTAAGCAGACCCTCTTTCATCATAGCAATGTATTTCTCAACAAGAACCATACACATGTTACGAAACTGATCAGTTGGCATATCACGTTTACGAATATTGTTAGCTTTCTCAACTTGAATTTCTATACCTAAACCGTGACAGTCCCAACCCTGTGGAAAAAGTACATTATAACCCTGCATCCGTTTAAAACGTGCTACAATATCAAAATACGTCCAGTTAAGAACATTACCCATATGGAGTTCCCCTGAAGGGTAAGGTGGAGGAGTATCAATACTAAATGGTTCACGAACAATATCATTCCAATCATAATGATAAAGTTTCATTTCTTCCCATTTACTCTGCCACTTCTGCTCAATCTCGGCAAACTTGTAATCTTTAGGCATAGACTGCATGAACATCAAACCAAATGTAAATTACTAACTTTAACAAACAAAAAGCACCTAAAAACATTACTCCTAACTTTTCTTTTGAACATATTAACATTCACATTTTCAACTCAAAAAACATGTTCAATTTTTTATCATTAGAAATCGCAGAATTTTTGTAAACGAAAAGCAAACCTCATTTAAAAAAAGAACAACCTGATAAATAATGTTAAAAAATGTTTATTTTTTGTCTATAACTGGGGCTTTTCGCCGTTTGTCCCATAGATGATGCAGTGCCAGTATTGGATGATGTAGTAATAAGCGTGGTCCTGAGTAACTCATGATTTTATGTGCTTGCTGTTTCATGTCAGGCTTGTAACATTGTATTGTACATTTACCACAAACACTTTTTTTGTCTTGAAAAGGACATTTATCTAATCGCAGAAACGCATAATCTTTAAATTGTTTACATTCAACACACAATCCGTTGTTAATTTTGTGATGAGCTTGACAGTAGATATCTATCATATAGGTAATGGTTTTTTTCTCACGTACCATTCGTTTGTGAGTTAAATTTGGAGGTTGAGGTTTCATGGTAATCAATCAAATGATTAAGAATTTTTATAAATTAAGCTTTACCCTTATAACATAGTTTTTAAAAATTGAGTTAGAACAAATAATACACAATACAACCCACAATATTGATGTAGAACAAAAAATCTACATCAGACTGTGCAAAAACAAAGATATTTTCACAACATAAAACTTAATTTCCAACAGACTTTCAAACCATTTTTTCCATACGTCCATAACCCACTAAGTAATTGTTTGATAAAGAATTTTCCAGAAATTTTTATGTACACTATTACCTTGAAAATTTGTGAAAAAAAACAAAAACACAAAAAAACAAAACAACTACACAACAAATCAAACATGAACTAGTGTTAATCATTCTCTCCAAAAAAAACATACCTAAAAAACTAGTGCGTTATGGACACATGATTTTTTTGTTTTTTGTTTTTGTTTGGTGCTTGGTTGTGGAAATTTTTTCATGCATTTGTCATAGAGACATCGTGTTAACGTGTGATTTTAGCTGTTCGTATTGCTTCAAGACATGCTTTAGCTTCGCTATTGTTTTCAAAGTAACGCCTTACTGGCTCAAGAATGTTACCAAGTTCTGTAGCAACACCAAATTTCAAATCCATTGGATGTAATTTACCTTCAACATACATGGTTTCAAGCTCTTGGTAACTTTGAAAATCAATGTTTCCACCAAATTTAGTTGGACGTTCAACTGTAAAAACAGATTTTTCGCGAAAAATTATGTATTTACAAACATCCAATACAGGATTATGTTTAACAATTCTTTCAGGACAAAAAGCTTTACTCAATTTCTGTTTAATCACTTCAGGCTGATCATAAATAAACACACACGTATCAGGTTTACTTTTAGACATCTTTGCACTAGCTATAACTTCTTTTTCTTGTCCCTCAGGAATTGGCCACACATTAGGCTTAGCTAAACCTTGTAATAAGTGATGATGAACACAAACAGGTTTCCAGTGACCAATTTTTTCACCAATTTCTCGACCAACCATATTAGCTTTACGTTGATCCATACCAAGTTGACAAATTTTAACCTCCATTTCAAAAATATCTGCAACCTGCATAGGTGTATAAAGATAATCTGAAACATAACGAGCTTCACCTTCCTTTCTACCCGCAATTTCTAGAGTGCGAATTGTACGTGCAACCGTAAGCTCTTTAGAAATTTTTAGAACCCTAGCCCAATAATCAATACTTTTGTAGAGTTCATCATAGTAAATAAATTCAACTTTATCCACAGGAACACCAAGCGCAATCCATGAATGCCTAAACAAGTCAGCAGCTTTACGAATAAGCGACAAATCGCCACCAAGTTTATTATTTAAATAAGCATGCCAAGAAGCCAAAAAAACTTTGAAACGTATACCAGCTTCAACAAAATCCTTCATTTTATAGGCACAAATAACACCTGTTCCCAAATGAACAAGACCAGACGGTTCCCACCCACCATAAGCCACTGGATGATCTTCAGTTTCAAGCAAATATCTTAAATCGTCAACTGTTACAACCTCTTCTGTTGGAGGTCTACAGATGAGCTCAATTTTTCTTTCAATATCCATGTACAATTCACGACTTAACTTTTGTTAGTTACTATCATATTTACTTAAAAATAAATGGGTTTGCATGGAAAAACAAAAAATATAAAATTGATTACGGGCTGTGTCTCCCAACGTAACCTAACACTTAACCTCATAGCTGAGCGTCGCTTTAAGCTTGGATAAGCTCTCTCGGCGTGGGAATTTTGGTTTCGCCCGATGTCTTGCCTGTCCCGTAATTGGGTAGAACTTAAGCGGTCATAGGTGCAAGCTTTATTGTTCTTGCGTTCCTCTGTTAAGTCCGTCGTTACGGGTGCTCATCTATGGCAAGACAGGAAAATAAACAACGGTTATTTGTTAAATGTTGCGCTCTGTTTAACGTGTAAGAACATGTGTTTTCAAATTCCGTTTACATGAACATAATTATCGTCTGTAAAAGGAAGCCTTTATGTTTTTCTCTGTTATGTTTTTTTAGTGCGAGGCAAAAATATTGTCGAGTGTTAAGGTAACTAAACGTGCAAGTACTATTGAATACGCGATTCGCGATGTTATAGTGCACACTAAAGATTTAATTAAAAACGGTAAAAAAATTTATTACCTAAATATTGGGGACCCTGCAGCATTCGACTTTAAAACGCCTGCAAGTTTCAAAGAAGCATTATGTAATGCTATTGCTAAAGAAGATAATTATTATTCACCCTCAGAGGGACGCCCAGAACTCAGAGAAGCAGTAGCAAATAAAGAGAAAAAAATTAACAATGTAGATATTACACCAAATGATGTCCTAGTTACGGAAGGGATCTCAGAAGGCATTCAAATGTTACTTGGAGCCATCGTGGATCAGGGAAACGAAATTCTTCTTCCAGGCCCAGCATATTCACCATACACTTCGTATACTAAATTTTTTGACGGCATACCAATTGCGTATGAAACCATAGAAAAAGAAAACTGGCAACCCAACACAGATGACCTGCGAAAAAAAATTACTGAAAAAACACGAGCTATTGTAATCATAAACCCCAGTAACCCAACAGGCGCAGTTTATGACGCAAAAACTATCAAAGAAATTCTCGACATTGCAGGTGAACATAACCTGCCTTTAATCAGTGATGAAGTTTATGACCAACTTACCTATGATAAACACTTTATAAGTGCTGCTAACTTGACTACTGATGTACCAGTTATTGGATTAAATGGTTTTAGCAAAGTATACCAAATGACAGGCTGGCGACTGGGTTACATGTACTTTAAAGGAGAAGGCAAACAATTAGCTGCATTAAAGGATGGTGTAGAAAAAGAGTGTCGAATCCGCATCTGTGCTAACACGCCAGTTCAAATAGCGGCAACTGCAGCTTTAAATGGTCCACAGGATTTTGTTAAAGATATTGTTGAACGGTTAAAGCAAAGACGGGACTTTAGTTGGAAACGTCTAAATGAGATCGATGGAATAAGCACCACCAAACCAGAGGGTGCATTTTACATTTTCCCGAAAATTGAAGGTGTTGGAGCGCACTGGAGGACAGATAAAGATTTTGTTGTAGAACTTTTAAAAGAAACAGGTGTTTTAATTGTGAACGGGTCAGGTTTTGATCCAGTTTACGGCAAAAATCATGCGAGAATTGTTTTCTTGCCGCCAATTGAAGAGCTTGATATAGCATATAATGCCATAGAACAATTCATGAAAAAACGTAAAAAAAATGTTACTATAGGTTAGCGAGTTAAAATTTTGATTACTACGTAGATGATATGAGCCTGTAAAAAATAATTTTCGCCACCATTTACACACAATTTCACAAGTTATAAAAAGTTCAACATACAATTTTATCTAATCATCTTTTAACAAAAAAATAGATTTAGGCAACCTCCGAAAACTCACATTTTTCGCTTCAAATCAACAAAAACAAAATAAATACAGCAGTTGCAACATATAAATTTCCTACTTTATCTTCTATTGATAACTAAGAGGCTTTCAAAGGTTGTCTGTAATAGCTATAAATAATCTATAGGCGACCTTCGAAAACCTGTATTTTTCCAAAAATCACATACCAAAAACCGCGCGTCTATATTGCTTAGTTTTCTGAAATGGAGTTTTCGGAGGCTACCTATTAGTTTCACTCTTGCGTTTTTAGATTTTTATTCCTTGTGTTGGATCGGCAATTATCTTTTGGAATTCAGACATCAACTTTTTAGTAACTACACCAGGTTTACCATCACCGATTACACGTTTGTTAACTTCACGTATTGGAGCCATTTCCATCGCAGTTCCAGTAAAGAAAGCTTCGTCTGAAGTGAACAACATAAACGGTGTAAGGTTAGTTACAGTAACTTTTATTTCAAGTTTTTTTGCTATGTCAATAACAACTTGAGCAGTTATACCTGAAAGCGCACCTGTTGAAGCAGGAGGAGTAAAAATTTCGCCGTCTTTGACAATGAACACGTTTTCGCCAACACCTTCTGCAATGTAACCATTGTTTTCAAGACATATTGCTTCGTCAGCACCATAAGCATTTGCTTCAAGTTTTGCTACAATACTGTTTAGGTAGTTAAGAGATTTGATTTCGTGTGTTGTTGCGTCAACAGGATTCCTTCTAACCCAACTAAATATAGTAGTTATGCCAGTTTCTTGTGAATCACTAGCTTTGCATTGAATTGTGTCAGCAATAACAATAACTGAAGCATTAGGACATTTCAGCGGGTTTAAACCTAAATCACCAATTCCTCTTGATACAACAAGACGAATATACGCATCTTTCATTTTGTTTTTGCGCAGTGTATCAATTACAGCTTGAGTCATTTCCTGTTTAGTTAATGGTATGTTTAACATGATAGCGTGTGCTGAATGATATAGCCGGTCAATGTGTTCTTTTAGTTTAAAAACTAGACCATTATATGCGCGTATGCCTTCAAAAACGCCATCTCCATAAAGGAATCCATGATCATAAACAGAAATTTTAGCCTCTGATTTAGAATAAAATTTGCCATCTATGTAAATTTGAAGTTCGTTATCCATATCGTCTCTCACTTCTTCTTTTTTCCAAGTTTTTGTTGATCAATATTGTTATAGTTTATCACAGTGGTACGCATTCATTTATGTTTCTGGTTTGTTAACCGTAGAATTGTGGACGTTTTGAAAGATGCATTGGTAAAGGCAAAGGTTTGTATGGTTTACCAACAATTTTTTCAGAGACTTTAGAGACAAGTTGTTCAACGGTTAAAGCTTCCTGTTTACCCTTAAATTCACGGATACGTACTGACAGTGTACCTGACTCGATTTCTTTTTCGCCTACAACAATGATGTATGGAATCCATTCTTGTTCTGCTTCACGGATTTTCTTTTGTAGTGTAGAGGCAGAATCATCAATATCAACACGAATACATTTGTCAGTGATTTGTTTAGCTATCTTTTCCACGTTGTCAAGGAATTTATCGGAAATTGGAATTAACCGTACTTGAGTTGGTGACAGCCACATGGGCAACATAGGTGCTTTTCCAGCCATTTGTTCAAAGTATGCTTTTTCAAGTAACGCATAAATATCGCGTTCGATGGCACCACTTGGACTACAGTGTAGAATCAATGGAAATTGTTTTTCACCTTTTTCATCAACATATGTAATTCCATAGCGTTTGGCGTTTTCGACATCAATCTGGTCAGTGCTAAGAGCAGCAGCTTTACCTTGATTGTCAACAAAGTTTAGATCCCATTTCAAAGCGAAATAAAAGAAACGTTCATTCCAAACTTCAGCTAAAATTGGTTTACCAAATTTCGTTGCTAAAGATGCAATGAATTCTTTATGTTCAGCATAAAAGTCTTTGGTGAATCGCATAGCTATTTCATAGTCGTCTTTAGCTAAACCAATATTATCAAGTACATCAATACAAAGGTCAAAACGTGTTATGAATTCTTGTTTTGCTTGTTCATAATCTGCACAGAATGCATGACAATCAGGCATAGTGAATGCTCTAAGACGTTTTAAGCCTACGACTTCACCGCTTTTTTCACGTCTAAAACTGTAACGTGTGAGTTCGAAGAGTTTTAGAGGTAAATGTTTGTAACTAATTTGTGCATCGTGTGCCATTAGAAATTGTCCGAAACATGCTGCAAAACGTAGGAAGAGTTCTTTGTCTTCGGATTTTAGTACATATTGGCGTGCTGGAAATCGATTGAGATAACTTGCAAGACTTGGATGGTTGAAGTCATACATTAATGGTGTTTCAACTTCCATGCCGCCATATGCTTGTACCCGTGTGGTAATGTATTGTTCAAGTAAAGATTTTATCATACGACCTTTGGGGTACCATCGTACATTGCCAGGATCACTACCATGTTCATAGTCAGCAATCTCTAAACGTTTCATCAATGGTACATGTGGTGGCATAACTGTAACGGCACGTGTTTTTTTAATTTCATAATTTACAAATTTTTGCAAATTAGAGTTACTTTTAAATTTGAATTCTTCAACAGGCACCAATAAACCATCAACCTGTAGAATATGCCAAAAAGATTTGAGGTTGTCTTCCGCTTTAAGCGCATCTGAAACGGTTTCTTCATCTTTTTTATCTTTACATACACTCGCATTTTCTGTCTGAGTAACTGATTTTAGTGCTTGAGCAGTATAAGTGCGTGCTTGTTCAGCTAAGGGATGTCCTTTAATGGATATTGTGAATTGTTTATTCCAACCAAAAGGTGCACGATATGTTTCTATATTTTTTTGTTTCGCATAATTTTCCATTTCCTTTATTACACTAAAAGCTTCAGAAGGTTTAGAGAGATTACTGCTTAAATGTGCAAAAGGATAAATAAGTATTTTATTTACTTTCAACCGGCCTAAGAAAGCACGTACATCATTAATGGCTTTCTGCGAAACTTCAACTGTATCACCTTCTTCAACAGACGTAAACAAAACAACTACTTCTTCAATATGAACCTCAGTTTTCTCTACTTCCTCTGCCTGCGAAAGCTCTTTCTCAACGGGTTTATAAGTTATAAAATCAGAGTGTAACTGTAAAATCCGCATTAAACAACCTTCTACATTCCATGACGCCATTTATCAAGAAGCTTATCTTTCTTAGATTTCTTTTTATACTCCTTATAATGGTCTTTACACAAATAAGCACGTTTATCAATACTAATTTTTAATCCAGCAGCTTTTACTTTATCAGCTGAAATTGAACGCTCAGCTTCATTACTACAGCCAGATACACTACAACTTTCGCCTTTATCTATACGCCCCACAATAGTACGCCTCAATTTTAATTATTTACATAACTACATGTTTTCTTTACCTAAATTCTTTTTCATACAAAATCGCAGCTCGCCTTAAAATTTCCTGCTTTTCCCCAAAAAAAGTAGACCCCAAACCCTCAACAACCATAGAAGCCGCCGCAGAACCCACAGAAGCACACCACAACAACTCCTCACCCTTCAAATACTCTGCCAAAAAAGCACCAATAAAAACATCTCCTGCACCTGTAGGATCAACAACCACCGAAGGCTGACACGCAGGAACACTATAACAAGCACCATCAACAAACAACAACGAACCCTTAGCACCCATAGTCACAATAACAATCTTTACACCAACATCATGCACCACCTGCACAGCTTTATTCAACTCAGATAAACCAGTCAAAACAAAAAGCTCATCCAAAGACACCTTACAAACATCAACCAACCCCAAAACACGATTATCCACCTGCAACTTCAAAGACACATTACCATTTTCATCAAAACGCCGCAAAAACCCCTGAGGGTCAAACGACAAAAAATCACAACAACCTTTCAAATATACCATAGTATCATAACTAATTTCATCAGCTATAGGTGCAACATGCACAACCTTAACACGCAAATCAGAAGGTATATCATCAAAACCAATCGGACAACCCTTACGAACTAACTTTAACACCCGCTCAGAAAAATCGTTATTATAACAAAGCTCAAAACTAGTTGTCAACTCTTGCGGATAACGCTTCACCATAGAAACATCAATACCTTTCTCACGCAACCGACAAAAAAAAGTTTCAGGAAAATCTCTACCAACACGAGACACAACTGACACAGACTCCTCAAGAGTCCTCACCGCAAAAGACGTATAAACTGTTGCACCACCCAAATTATGAAAAAACCTATCCCCTCCAGGCACAACAATCGAATCCAAAGAAAAACTACCAACAACACAAACACTACTACTTTGAAACACCATTTAACATACCACTAAACATTAACTAAAACTCACATATAAGACGTTAGCCTTAATTATTACCTTAATAGTTTTACTGGCCTAGTTACGTAATTTTTGTGTTTTTATACAACAAATTTTAACCATTTAGCAGCAGATTTATTCAGTTTTAGTATACAAAAATAATAAAGACAGAAATCTATAGAATTACCCATTATCATTCACCAAAAACAACAATCAATAACAAACAAAAACTATAGTAAAAAAAATTATGAAGAGAGCAGAAGAATTGCTTTTGCCAAATCTCCCCCACATTCTTCAAGTGCCCCTTTAGCTTTTTCAAGACTTTTACCCGTTTGATCAGCTACAAGCTGTACATCTTCATCAGTAAATAACGGTTTTGCCTGAGCTGACGACACAAACACGCTAGGAGCCTGTTCAGATACTTCACCACCAATAATTTGATACATTTTTTGTCCCTGAACCTGTAAAATCGCAACTTCAGGCTCATCAATCACTATATCTTTTGAAGCTGTTCTTATGACAACTTGAGTAACATCTTCAACACTATCCATATTCATACCCATACGTTGCATCATACGTTTTTGTTCACGAGGATTCATACGCCTATTCATACAACACACACTTCAACTACAATGTAACTTCAATAGAAACTCATAAACTTAACTTATCCACAAACTACAAACATAGTTAACATATTCTAAAGTCTTCATCTGTTTAAACATCATGTAAACTTTCGTCCACACACATAACACTTACCTTAACCCACAATTTAGTGATAATCCGAAATACCTAAAAATAACTTGTTGTAAACAATGTCAACAAACTATCTTTTTAAACTTGAAAAAATAACTCGACAACAAAATAAACAAAAACAACCCCAAACACAACAACATCATCAAACTATCGACAGTTAAAAAACAGAATTACACAATTTAACAACATAAAAACCCAACTCGACTAAACCAAAACCAAAACCAAACTACATAATAAAGAAAAAATAAAACAACTCTACACCCCATACACAACAATGAAAAAAACACAAATAACAACCATACCCAAACACTACAAACAACAAATAACAAAAACCACATCATACATTGACCAAACCATCACATCCACAACCAAACCCAACATATACTACCCAGAAAAAATAACAAAAACACATAACACCAAAAGACATACAATTATTTAACTATAGGTAACCTCCGGAAACCCACATTTTACCTCTAAATATGGAGTATAATAGCGTTTCAAACCATGTTTAGAAGGTTTTCGGAGGCTGTCTATAAAACTTTCAGCAACACTACGCTATGCCGATGCACTTACATCATTTGCACTAAAAAACATTAAAGTTACTGACGTACCGCTCTAACAACACCTGATTAATCAATGATAAATCTCTGCTAACTTCTTCCATACCAAGAGCACAAATAATCGACACCAAATCTTGAACAGGCACAACATTGGTTTTTATTGCTTTTTTAGCTTCCAAAATATCCACCCATTTTTCATTAATACACGTTGGCAATATGTTCATGGAGTTTATGCTATCAAATGCTACCTTTATAACTTCATCATCTACTAAGAAAATAGAGATGGGCGTAGATACAGTGTTAGAATAAGAATCCCATAGAGCTTGATAGTGACTAATGTTGCAGTTTGGTAAATTAAGAGATTGTAACGTATCGATCATGAACTTTACTCTCAGATTTGAGGGCGGATGAGTAACGCTTATTCTATTTGGTTGACCATTTAACACAATTAACATAAACTGCAAAAGAAAAGCAGGCCCCATAAGCCTTACAGCAAAACAATCCGATATGAACTCTGGAATCCAGTTGCTCGCCCAAATAAATTTTGCCTGTTCAAAATCGTTTTGATTTACATTTGGCGGTTTGTTTTGATGTAGCTTGTTTAGTACGTTAGAGGTAACATTTGGAACTATATTCTGTTCATTTTTATTGTAGAAAATGTGCCCAATTTCATGGGATAGCAATACTGATTTTTGCAAATTTTCCATTTCCGAGTAGGTACCAAAAATCACATGTTTACTTTCAGCCCAGTTAATAGGTAAACAAGCATAATTTTCCCCAACTATCGTCATTACATAATCATCCATCTGACCAAGTTTTAGGATATCAGAAACAAAAATTTTCAACAAGTTATGATATAATTTGGTTTCAGGGTTTTGTTTTTGATTGTTCCAAACTGGAATTAAAGGAAGAAATGTATCTATGCCTATTATAATTCTGTTTTCAATATCTTCATAGTTTCTCAGTATCGCCGCAAGAAGTTTACGTTGTGCGTTTCCTTGGATTGGGCATAATTGATTAAAATGTGTTGCTTGTACAAATTGAGTAAATTCTGCTTTCGCTTGTTCGACTCTGTTACGCAGTGAACCAATCAAGTTTTGCAGCGGCATAGTATAACTTGATAAAATTTCGTCTGGTGATTCTATCCTGTTAATTGCTTGTTGAGCAAACGTTAATTTTGACAGCAAATCATCTGCTTTTTGATCTAGCAAGTACTTCATGTTATCTTGCTTCTACCATGAAAATGTTAACTTTTGAAGTGATGTTTGAGGCTTTTTCAGAGGCTAAATTTGCTATTATTTCCAGAAACTCTTCTGCTTCTTTGGGGATGACAACTTTACTATTCTTAAAGTCCTCCAACTCTACAATGGAGACTTTAAGTAGCTTTTTAAGTGCTACATGACTGCTTACTTTTCTACCCTCCGAAAGAACATACAACACATATAAAGCCTCAGTAGAAAGCGTTTGATGCTCTTCTCTCGCCTCAAGTGCTTGAGACATAACTTTCAGTAGATTAATCCCTCTATTTATCTTTTCTACATGAACTTTATCAAGAGACTGCTTATTTTGCCGTGCAATCCCTGCAAAATGTATACCTATAAGCGCATCATTTGCTATCTTTGATGCATCTAAGAAAATTTGAGCATCCCTCATTAACTGCCACTGACGAGTCATCGTAAAGTCCTCTAACAAAAGATAATACCCATTAAACTCTTAAAATGGTTTTTAAAGGTTTGGATTAACTTATAACCCAACTTATCATTCATTACAACAAATAAAAAAGTTGTTGTACATATATGAACAATTTTTCGAATATATTGTCTAATGTAATTAACAAGTTTAGGCTGGGCAAGACCAAAACGGTTACTTGGTGTCAGTTATTTTTTAGCAGTCGCGTCTTTGAGAGATGACGACTACTTTGCTTTTACGCTAAAGTAGATAAGAAAAATTATCGTAAACACCGCCGCTTTAGCTAAAAACGCTATTTTTCTTCTCATGTGACCACCCCCTTCGGAGATGAACAAACGCATCTTTGTCCCACCCACAGTTATTATACCACATCTATAAAAATTGTCGAATAATTTTCTAACAAAAATCAGGTCATGCGTCAAAACAGTTTATAAACAAAAACACCACACCACCCACACAAAAACAACAAACACAACAAAAACAACCACAAAACACATACACAACAAAAACAAAAAAAACAACACCCCACACCACAAACACAACAACCACAAAAAAAACCCTCCAAATAAAAACACACAAACAAAAATAAAAATGTCCACAAACGGTAATGGTGCGTGTGATATTTCACGAGTTTTAAACATCAATCAAAATACTACCATAACCGCTTTAAAAAAACAAAAAAAACCGCCAAACAAACATAAATCCAAAATACACAAACTCAACCAAAACCATCAGAATACCCCCTTGAAATGAATGAAATGTAGGTAGAGTTTATTGCAAAAAACACTCTTGCTGGTTATAACATACAATAAACCATGATAATGAAGACAGTGTAGCTTATATTTTTGGCACATGAAAAAACGAAATTTTATAAGAACACTAAACTCTAATAAAAGATTTAAAACTAGATATAACTATAATATTTTCAAATGATAATTTTTTCCCACCGCGAAATCATACCAAGTGATATTTTATGTATTGATAAGCGAAATTCACAGCGTATTGAGCGTAAGCATTTGACATTTCATACAAGATTGAAGCATTTAGCTCGCAGATTTATTTGTTATTCTAAGTCTTTGGGGATGATATGGTTTTGTTTGGTTTGGTTATAAATGTGTTAGAATTTTATTGTTAATTATTTTGATACGTGATCCAAATAAGTGTGCTACATTAGATGAAAACTCTAAGTTTTAGTTTTTGACGTTTATACCGTGTCGTACTTTGACTGCTACACCTATTTTGAATGCACGTATTTCTATTGCGGAAAGGATTGCGCGACCAACGGCTAAGAGCTGTTTGTTTTCGTCAATTATGATGACTTCGTCCTTTGCATGAATTTCGTCATCTGCTTGGATAACGTGAACTGCAAAAACATCGCCGCCTGCTGCTATATATTGGGAAACGTTGTTTTGTAACATGACAAAAATTTTTGCTCCGGGAATGTTTTCAACCATGTTTTTTGCAGCTTTAAGACTTAGAGAAAGTAAGCCATCGGTAGGTCTAAGTGTAGCTAAACGTTCGTTGTTGAGGTTGATGAAGCGTATTCTGCCGGTTCGTTTAGAAAACTCGAAAGTTACGTTTTCTGGAAACAGTTTTTCGCCTACTTTTTTGCCAAATTGGTAGTCAGCTATGCTACGGATTTTGTCAAGGTTTTTGTTCATTTGCGGCTTCACCGTGATTAGGCCTATTTTGTTTCGATAAGTATAAACTTATCATAGTAAATAGTTAATTTAAAAGGTGAAGTATTGTGAGATGTGAAGTTTGTGGACGTAAAATTCACGGTGACCCCGTTCGGGCAAATATTGAAGGTGCAAAGTTAATTGTATGTACTGGATGTGCTAAACATGGTAAAGTTATTTATCCAGACGAAGAAAAACGTGTGCCAACATCACCCTTTTTAACAGTAACGTCAGGTTCAAAGTCTGCTTCAGCTTCAACCGCAACAACTACAACTGCAGCTAAAGCTAAAAGGCAGCCTCAGATGATGCAGAAAAAACGTGTTCTTGTCGCAAAAGTGGAAATTACTCAAGAACTTGTTGAAGGTTATGCTTCATTAATTCGTGTTACAAGAGAAAAATTAGGTTACTCCCATGAAGATTTGGGGTTAAAAATTAATGAACGTGCTTCAGTATTAAAACATGTTGAATTAGGAAAAATGGCGCCAAACAATCTGTTAGCCAGTAAACTGGAACGTATTTTAAAAATCAAGTTACTCATACCCATAGAAGAAGAAAAGCCAACCCCAACTCCAGTAGCAAATAAAAATCAGGAGATAACTTTGGGGGATATTATTGAAATTGACAGTACCAATCAGGCGAACACAAAGAATGAAAGCAGTACTAGTTCAAAGACGTCTTAACAGGGAAGCATCAACTCTTGAAGAGTTAAAAGCACTCGCACAATCAGCAGGATACACCATAGTTGGCACTATGGAACAAACTCGGCGTCCAGACGCAAGATACCAAATAGGTGCAGGAAAAGTTGAAGAACTTGTAACTTTGGTAAAAGATACAGGTGCAAACAAAGTAATTTTTGATAACTCATTGCGTACATTACAAAACTATAATCTTGCCAAAGCTACTAAAGTAGAAGTAATCGACCGTTTCCAGCTTATTTTAGAAATTTTTGTCCGCCGTGCCACAACAATAGAAGCTCAACTACAAATACAATTAGCAACACTTCAAAATGAACTTAGACACGCCAGAGAAAAAGTTCGCCTATGCAGAGGTAGTGAACAACCAGGATTTATGGGTTTAGGCGTTTATGAAGCAAACGTTTACCGAGACGCCATAAAACTACAAGTCCAAACAATCCTCAAAAAACTCGTAGCAATCCGTACAAAACGTGTCCTACAAAGAGAAAGACGCACAGAACTAGGTTTTCTACCAATCTCACTAGCAGGCTACACAAGTGCAGGCAAAAGCACACTTTTCAACGCCCTAACCCAAGCAGACAACCAAGTTGACCCATCACTATTCACCACACTCTCAACCACAACACGCATAATAGAATTTTTAAATCGTGAATTTTTATTAATCGACACTGTAGGCTTCATCGATCGCCTGCCAATCTCGTTAATTGAAGCATTCCATTCCACACTCGAAGAAACCATCTACTCCAAACTAATTATTCTAGTCATAGACTTTAAAGAACCACTCGAGTTAATTGAAAAAAAAATCAACATTTGTCAAGACACCATCAACCAACTAGGTGCCAACGATATTCCACAAATAACAGCACTAAACAAAATTGACTGTTTAAGCCCCGAAGAAATCCAACAAAAACTCGATGCAATAAAAAACAAAATACAAAATCCAATTTTGATTTCAGCAAAAAAACACACAAACCTTGACGCGTTAAAAACTCAAATTGTTCGAATGCTAGAAAATTATGTAGAAGGAAGTTTTTCATTACCTTTAACTGCAGAATCAATGCCATTTATTTCGTGGGTTCATGAAAAAGCAGAGGTTAAAAAAGAAGAATTTTTAGATGACCATGTGGAAATCAAGTTTGAAGTTAACCCTCAGATTGCTGAACAAATAAGAAGAAAAGTGGAAAAACTAAATGGGAAAAACACCTAATCAATTAATAGATAGTAAACAAAAAATTGTTGTACTACGATGGGGCCATCGTGTTCATAGAGATTCACGTTTAACTACACACTGTGCTTTAACGTCACGTGCTATGTGCGCATCAGGATTTATTCTTGCAGATGTTGAAGATAAATCAATAGAAAAAACTGTAAAAAGCATAACAAAACATTGGGGTGGCAATTTTACTTTTGAAATGGGAACAAATTGGCGTAGTGTAGTGCGTGATTGGAAGAATCAAGGCGGCATCGTAGTTCACTTAACAGCGTATGGAGAAAATATTCAAACAAGTAATGTGATAAGCCGTATACGTGAAACGGGTAAAAATATTCTTCTTTTAGTTGGTAGTCAAAAGGTTCCAGGAGAGTTTTATAGTACAGAAATTTCAGATTTTAATATAGGAGTAGGTAATCAACCACACAGTGAATGCAGTGCGTTAGCAATTTTTTTAGATCGATTTTTTGAAGGCATAGAGTTAACGGTAGAGTTTGAAAAAGCTAAAGTAAAAATTATTCCTCAGAAACATGGTAAAAATATTAAAGTTAACGAGGAAAAAACGTAAAAACTTTACCGAAGAGTTTTATGTATCAATGTAATAAATAATATTAGACATTAGGGAAAAACGTGTATGTTATCAACTATTGATGATGCAACTTTAATGAAGGTGGCTTCCGCACTTGGAGAAGAGGAAGCTGTTATACTTATTGAACATTTAAAAGTTTCAGACGAGACAACAGACGATGAAATAGCTAACAAAACAGCCATACGTCTAAATAGTGTTCGTAAAATTCTCTACAAACTTTATGATCACTCTTTAGTAAGTTTGCGTAGAACACGAGATCCCAAAACAGGCTGGTTTATTTTTCACTGGAAACTCCAACCAAGCCAACTAGAAGGTTTTATATTAAGCCAAAAACGTAGAGTGCTTGAAAAACTTAGTGTCCGCCTTGAATATGAAAAAAATCATGATTTCTATTACTGTTACAGTGAAGAATGCAAACGAGTTCCATTTGAAGAAGCAGTAGAAGTAGTTTTTCACTGCAATACATGTGACAAACCCTTAATACACTTTGAGAATGAACATATGATAAGTAAACTTTTAGAAAAAGTAGAAACTTTAAGGAAGGAACTGGGTGAATAAACAGCTTCCACACAGGGAGCAAGCTATCGCTATTTTACAAAAAAACAAATGCTCACCCGAAGTAATTGCACATTGTCAAGCAGTAGCTCTACTATCACTTGAATTAGCAGAAAAATTTAAAACAAAAAATTATCCTGTAGACGTAGAATTAATTGAAGCGGGTGCTCTTTTACATGACCTAGGCCGCGCTAAAACCCACAGTATAGATCATGCAGTAGAAGGTATGCAACTTGCACAAAACGAAAACTTACCTAATGCAGTAATTTGTATTATTAAACGACATGTAGGTGCAGGTATCACTACAAAAGAAGCTGAAGAACGTAACTGGCCAAAAGACAATTACATACCTCAAACATTGGAAGAAAAAATTGTTTGTTACGCAGACAAATGTATTAGCGGTATCAAACGCGTACCCGTAGAAGTAACAATTAATCAATTCTATGACAAAAAACTATACGATGCCGCAGAAAGAGTAAAAGAACTTTACAATGAAATAACCAAACTACTTGAGAGTACAAACAATTGACCATACTACTAACTTTATTTGCTAAAGTATACAATAAAGGGCAACTAAAACAAATAGAGGCAACCCTACAAACAACATTTGAAGACTTGGACGCCCAAATACAAATTATAGAAGCATATAATCGTTGGGTAAAAATAAAGATAACCGGTGAAGACGAAAATGTAGCAAAAAACTATATCGCCAAACAAATCGGTATTTGTCCAATCAATATTGACGAAATTACAATAGACACTAAACTAAAAGGGTACATCAAAAAAATAGGTTCATCTGAAAAACTATCAATAGATATAGGAATCACAGAACCAAACCCTGTTCACGTGCATATTCCACTCATCACACTACAAAATCAACTGTTAAATGGCAAAGAAGAGTCATTCAAAAAAATTGTTAAACTATTTGCATTAAGTACCGATTTGCCAATCAGCATCAGAGTCAACAACATATGTATTGTTGAAAATACAATTGAAGCAGAACTCTCACAAAACCAAGTAGAGATGTTTAAAAATTGGCAAAAATCATTGCTAGATAGGTTAATAATTTTAGGTATAACTACAGATAAAATCACAGAAATTTTAGAGCGCACACGACTAAACCGTGACGTTATCAACATAGAATCACTTGGGCTATTTGAACAAGTACTAACATGTAAATTAGGTACAGATGCAGCAGGACTCATTCCTCGAATAGGCCACTATATGCGCAATACAAAAATTTCAACATTTAATTCAAAAAATAACAACATACAATATTAAAAAACAATACAAAACAACACACACAGCATTAAAAAATTATATAGACACAAAAATTTGTTAAATACATTATTTAACCTAATTGTAATATTATTTGTTCAAAAAAATACAAACAAACCAATTAAAAACACACATACAACAAAAAAACCCTAAAACAAAAATCCAACAAAAACAACCCCAACACCAAAAACACTACAACCCAACTTCTAAAAACAACCACCAAAAACCCATACCAAAAAAACAAACAACACAACCACACAATACTCAACAAACAACATTTAAAAAACACCATTTTCCAAAAACCATCCAAACAAACACAAAAACACATCTTACAACACACCTACAACATAACTACCCCTTACACCCAAACTCATCAACACACATCTACCAAAACCACAAACACAAAATAAAAAAAGAAAAACACACCCTACAACAACAAAACCAAAACAAAAACACCCCTAAGAACCCACACCACCACCCCCAACCTTCCTACACCTAAACACAAAAACTAAAGCCACAACCTCCAACACAAACACAACAACATTAACAACAGTCCACACATCCACCAACCCCATC
>WRNB01000023.1 GCA_009776805.1 Candidatus Bathycorpusculum grumuli
TTAAGCAGGAGAGGTCTGTTTTTGCTACTATTGTTGGTATTGTTGATGGGTCGGTGACTTCTTTGTTTCAAAAGTCTTCACACGGCTGAATAGTTACAAAACGTTTAAAGGTTACACGTTTCACGATTACCAAGCACCCAAACCACAACTCTCCACTTACCACAATCAACAATTTTGAAGACCCAAAGCTTGTTCTTTTTGAAACAACAAAACGCCACAACTCACCAAACCAACATCGCCTTAATCTCACCTGAAAATTCTGTTCTTACCATCTTTACACCAGCTTCCACAATCCACCGATACACAAGTGAAAACCAAGTATCAAAAATACGAACCAACATATTAAAAGAAACCTTGCCCAAAAAGTAAAGCATAGTACACATAACTTTTTTAACAATCACACCCTCATTAGTTCTTTGATCCCCTTCTACAAAAATACGCCCACATACTTTACACACATATCTTTGCTTTCCACAATGCATACCATTTTTTACAACCTACTCAGACAAACATTTCTTACACGTTACCAAAATTCATAACCTTGTTTACAACATACTACAAACTCCTTAATCGCCCTATTGATGAAAACTCTCCAAATTTTGGCATTTTTTATAACTGCCTAAAAGGCTACAGGTATACAAAAATGATGAAATATTTTGATTTGGCAAAAAAATATTAGCCATAATGGTTTGGAAAATGTTATTTTGTAATTCGTGTATGCGGGTTATGGACACATGGTTTTTTAAAGTTTAAAAAGATAGTCTGATGACATTGGGCTTAAACTGATAGAATTATACGACTTTTAGACATCTTTTTTACATAAAAATATTGAACAACAAAACCAAACAACGCCAACATCGGAATTACAAATATCGTCAAAGAATTAAACACATTATTTTTCAAAAAGAAAAACAAAAGAGCCAACAAAATAAGAGGCACCCCAGCAAGATTCACATTTTTCAAAGTTAACGCAAGAATCCCAGACAAACCAAAGAAAAACAAAGCAACCAAAGGCAACAACACCAAAAAAGACAACACCGAAACCAAAGAAACCACCAATACACCCATAAAAACAAAAGAAACAAAAACAAACACAAAAGAAATCAACACCATAACAACATACGAAAGAACAAAAACAGCAACAGTTTTACCTAACCACAAATCTACAGGTTTCACAGGAGACGAAAGCACCGTCTCAAGATTATTCTCCGCCTTCTCCTTTACAAAAGCCTCTTGCATAAACAAAAAATACACAAACAACATAATACTCAAAGGCTGACTAAACAAATAATCACTAAGAAACGTTAAAGGCAAACTTGTCTCTAAAAATAAAGCAGGCATAATAGGCGTAAAAACATACATAACAAAAAGAGGAACAAGAAAAACAGTGTACACTAAAAGGTTCATCCTTAACCCAAGTTTTAGCTCTTTTAAGAATATTGCTTTCAAAGTTTTCATCTCGAAAGCACTATCTGCTCTCGCTTTAACCGCCTAAGATAACCCACATTTAACAACACCAACATCACTGTTAGTGCCGCAAATAGTGCACTGTAATACTGAAGCAGCCCAGGGAACAAAAAAGCCATCGCAATCCCCACATTTATAGCAACCACCATCAATATCATACCAACCGCAAATCCTAAACCAGCCTTAGAAGACGCCAAATGCACTAATCCAATCAAGCCTATTGTTGCAAAGCAAAGCATAGGCAATATTACAAACACATGAAGCAACGTAAGCAAAGACACAAAAACCGCCATAGATAAACCAATTAACATTGTAGACAGCGAAACTAGAAATATTGTAACGATTGGAAGATATGTAATGAAGGTAAGGGTAAGTGTTTTTCCAAACCATAGTGCTTTGGGCGTTATTGGCGTAGTAAGTAGCATCTCTATTTTTCCTTGAGCCTTCTCACCACCAAAAGTGGTCATAGAAAGAATCGCTGGAAGAGATAGGCTAAAAGGCGTTAAACCATACAGAGCAAAGTACTCTAAAAATCCACTTGCAGCTTCCACATTTCTTGTAGCAGTATAAAAATAACATGATGAAGTTAGAATAAAGATTGCAACCGCTAGCCAAATTGTTTTTGTTTTAAAAGCATCTCGTAATTCTTTTTTAACAATAACTAAGCAACTCATGGTTTTTCCTCCCTGTGAATTAAAGACTGATAAACCTCTTCCAATGAAGCAGTGCCTTGGCGTATTTCCTTAATCTTTACATCATGTTCCATTAATTTTTTCACTATATCTGTAGTATCAACATCACATTGAACAATAACACGATCCTTTGCTATGTTGAGAACCAAAATATTTGGAAGAAAACTTTGCATTTGACGCATCAACTCTACGCTTACATCTTTGCTTAGAATTATTTCAGTGTGAGGTTTAGCAAACTTTTTCTTAAGATCCTCTACAGATCCAATCTCAATTATGTGACCTTCACGTATAACAGCAATTTTTGAACAAATTTTCTCTATTTCCACTAAATTATGAGAACTCAAAAAAACCGTCAAATTTCTCTTCGACACAAGATCACCAATTAACTCTCTGATTAATAATTGAGCATCGGGATCTAATCCTGAAGTAGGCTCATCCATAATGAGAACTTGAGGATTATGAAGAAGAGCACGCGCAATAGCAAGACGTTGTTTCATACCTTTAGAATAAGTACCCACAAGATCTTTTGCTCTGTTGGATAACCCTACAAACTGTAGCAATTCTTCAATAGTTTTCCTTCGGGTATCTATTGGAATATTATAGATTTGGCCGTAGAAATCTAAATTTTCAAAAGCACACAATTTATCATATAAACCAGTGCTGTCTAGAACGGCACCTATACACCATCGGAACGTCTCATTTTTTGTCACATCCTCACCTAAAACCGATACAGTACCAGAACTGGGAGATAGTAACCCAAGTATTGCCCGAATGGTAGTTGTTTTTCCAGCACCATTAGGACCTATATACCCAAACACTTCACCAGATTTAACACTAAAGGATACATCATCAAGTGCTAAAAACTTGCCAAATTTCTTTGTTAAATTTTTTACTTCAATCACTAAAGACATTTTCATTTTCCACCTGTTTTATTAATTTCCGTAACGGGAGAGCTAATCCATTTTTTCCAAGTTAGTAGTCAAAATGGTTTTTTCAGTAAATCAAAATGTCCTTGTTTCTCAGCTTTTTTAAAAAATGTCAAATTTTTCATTAAATTCTCTATTGTAAGCTCTTCATGTTCATCATTATGCACTTCTTTAATTACGTTTTCAATGGTTTTGGATCCATCACATTTTAACAGAAATTTTGCTACAGTCCCATTTGCGTATCCAAGCGATACCCGTCTGCCAGAATTTTTATCTGACCTATTGCTTAAAAGTGCTACACCTGAAGGTATCATGTGGAGTACTACTCCATTGTTATTTTTTACATATTTATTTTTTACCTGCATTTTACATCTCCTATGCTGAGGAAACAAAGACATGCTTCTTAGACTACTTGAACACCTGCAGCATTAGGATGAAATTGCTGCTAGACTTGCCAGTGCTGGTGTAGGTCCGCAGACTACGCAAGCCGTGCAAAAGTTACACGCTTCACAGGTCCAGCAAAAGTCACTGGATTCAAGAGTAGTGTAGGAAGCTATCTCCATTTGCCATTCACCTCTTTACTGATGGAGCTGTAACTTTGCATTTATATGTGAGTACACAAGCGAATACATTGTATTCTCTTGTATTTTAAATGTTGATTTTGACCATATTTCCATTAATTTTGCACCTAACGTTGTTTTTGAAAATGTCGTTGAATATTGTTTCTAAAAATGAGGCCATGTAAAGAGTCCATCTTGGGTGGACATTGTTGTGTATCAGAAATGTTATGGCGTTAGTCGGGGGATCGTTGAAATATAGGTAATTGACGTCTTGGTTTCCAAATACTTTACTGATTTCAGAAAGTAGGGTTTCTATTTTTATATTGGTTCCTAAAGTGAAGAGGAGTCTTTTTGACATTTCGTGTGCAGTTGTTTGTGCTGCGAGGGTTAATTTGTCAGGGTCTGTTATTGCTATGATAGGTGTGCAAATTTGTGGAGTGCAGAGCATGCAGCCAAAGTATGCTTGGAATTTTTTTACGGTAAAGTGTTGTTCGATAATTTTGTTGAGAAAAGAACTTATGGGTAAGCCTTCTCGTTCTGCTTCTAGGATTATGTTGTTGTCTGTATCGTGAGGGAGTCTTATTGTACGGGTGATTGTTTTCAATAGAATCAGCTACTATGTATTTTTGTTGGTGTTTGAAAGTTTTGTGGGTAGAGGGGATGTGGTTGTGTTGTTTTAAGAAAGTGGGTGTAAGGTTTTGTTGTCATGTTGTTATGGTTCCTTGTTGTTTTCGTCGTCGAATGTGAATATGTCTTCGATTTTGGCGTTTAGTTCTTTTGAGATTTGGTAGGCTAATCGTAGGGAGGGGTTGTATTTGCCTTTTTCTAGGAAGAGTATTGTTTGTCTGGCTACGCCTAGTTTTTGTGCGAGTTGTTCTTGGGTTATGCCTGTTTTTTCGCGGTATTCTTTCATGCGAGTTTTCATGGGTTTGTTTATTCGCCTCTTTTGTTATAGTATGCATATGAAACACCGAAGATTGTTATTCCTTGGGATAGTAAGATGAGAAGTATTGGTGTGATGTTGTATGTTTTTGTTATAGTGATGAAGATTAGGATGATTGTTGAAAATATTGTGTAGTATAGTAGTGCGTTTCTGCTTGATAGGCCTATGTTTTTTTTGGCTCTTTCGTCGTTTTCGAAGAATAGGAAGAGGATGCAGAAGTTAAATAGTGTGTAGAGGTAGGGGTTATGTAGGCCAAGTAGACCTGTTAGGCCGATGAATCCGAGGTATGCTATTTTGTTTGTTTTCATATTTGTCACCTTTGTTATAAATTTATAACGTTATAAAAATATAACGTTAGATATATATAACATTTGTGTTGTTTGCCAGCAACATCCCAATATAGATTCGCTTACATAGTACTTGTCACCAAAATATTGACACAACACACCAAAAAAAACAAACACAACACCAAACACAAAAAAACCACAACAAACACCAAACCCACAAAAACCAACACCACAAACCCACAACACACAAACCAAAAACACACCCCACCACAAAAAACACCAAACACAACAACAAACAAACAACAAACATATACAAACACCAAATCAAAAAAACAGCACAAGAAAACAGATTGTGTCGCAACTTGCGACACAATTGACTACAAAATATGGCCGAAGTTTTGAAATGCGTAATTTACGTCGTATGATGCAATTTTCAGAACAATTCCCAGATTTTGAAATTGTGTCACCACTGGCTACACAATTAAGCTGGTCACATATCATTGAGGTTTTACCGCTTAAAACAAACCAAGCACGATTATACTACTTAGAAGAAGCCGTTCGCGGGCATATCAGTAAGCAGGGTTTGCGTGAACTTATTTCCCGCAAAGCCTACGAGCGAAAAGAAATCGCCAATACGCAAATAGGTGATTTATCCAAAGTTCCAGTTGATACGTTTAAAGATCCTTATCTTTTTGATATTTTGGGTTTGAAAGACGAGTATTTGGAAGCCGATTTGGAGACCGCAATTATCCGTGAGCGGGAAAAATTTATTCTTGAATTTGGTAAGGGTTTTTCTTTTGTTGAACGTCAAAAACGGATGATTATTGATGACAATGATCATCATCTTGATATTTTGATGTTTAATCGATATTTGAATCGGTTGGTTGCGATTGAGTTAAAGCATGGTGTTTTTGAGGCGGCGGATGGTGGGCAGATGCGGTTGTATCTTAAGTAGCTCAATCGTTACAAGCGTCAACAGCATGAAAATGAGCCGATTGGTTTGATTTTGTGTGCGGGTGGTAGTCGTGAAAAAATTGAGCTTATGGAAATGGACAAGGATGGTATAATGGTGGCTGAATACTGGACGGCACTTCCACCGAAGGCAGAGTTTGAGCAAAAAATCCGTGGGATACTGATAGAGGCGAGACAACAAGCTGAAGAGCGAGAAGCATTAAACAATAGTGTTGCATCGTTTAAAACAGCGTCCATGAAAGAACTGAAAGATAATTAGAAAAAACACATGAATGAAAATAGTCGCCTTAGGCAAGCACTAAATATAGATAACATTACTCGCTTTTCAGCTTACCTTGACCCATAATTTAGTGATGGGTGAAAATGCTTAAAAATAGTTTGTTTAGGGGTTTTAATTGAAATTTATGGACTGGATAAGTCTTATTTGTGTGTGGTTTTTTGTTTATAACTGGTGGTTAGTGTGTTTTTGGTGTGTTTTGGATTGTTTTATTGTTTTTTGTATGTTGTTTATTTTTGTGGTTTTATGTTTTATTAATGTAAAGTTTTTTTGTTTTTTGTGTGTAATGTAATGGTTAAAGTTGGTAAGAGGAACACATAAAAAATTGAGTGTAACATTTATCGTTACGTACTTTGGTAAAACGGTTGTCATGAAAAATTATTTGTTTCAGAGTCTCTTTTGATGTATGAAATTGTAGTTGGGTTGTATATTGATGTGAAGGTTTTTAATCGACGCTAATTGTGTAATCCAGTTTTGAACACTGTCTGTTTTTTTATGTTTTGTTTTCTTTGTTGTTTTGTGTGCGAGATAATTATAGTCTATAATTGAGCAGCACCAAAGTTTTTATAGTTACATTATTATTTAACGTAACGTGTTTAACGTATAAGTTGGGTGTAAATTGACAACAACATTAAGTAGATTATGGAAGAATGAGGTTTTAAAAACTGCTATTGTTATAGTATTAATTCCGGTACTTGTAGGGTGTTTCTGGTTTGGACTTCCAAGAGCATTAAATACTGAAATGTTTCCAGTATTTACCGTAACAAGTGGGAGTATGTGTATTCCTTCTGGGGAGTGTGATGTTTTTTCTCATGCTTTTGAGAGAACTTTGCATGTTGGTGATTTGATTGTTATTCAGGGTGTAGATGCGAAAGAGTTAAAGACTACTTATCCTAACAGTGACATAATAGTATTTCGTAATCCTACAAAAGATGTAAAAGATCCGCAGGCTAATATTGTTCATCGTATTGTTGATGTTGTTGAAGTTAATGGAAAGTTTTATTTTCATACTAAGGGTGATGGGAATGGGGGTTCTAATGTTTGGCCTCAGACGCCAATGCAAGGTATTGATAGGTGGCAGTCTGGGACTGGTGATTCGTTGAGTGCTTTTGAGGGTGCGATATCTGAGGATTATGTTTATGGTAAGGTTGTGATGCGTATTCCATGGGTAGGTTCAATAGCATTGCTTTCTCAGCAATACAGTGTTATACCTATTATTTTGTTTTTATTGATTATTCTGCTTGTAGTGTTTGAATTTGTATTACCCTTGATGAAAAAAAAATCATTACAACCACAAACTATAACAAAAGAAACCATAGAGTTAACAGAAGTAACGATAAATCCAACAGTGCAAGAAGAACAAGTAAACCTATTAGAAACACAAGAAGATGGAAACTAAAAACAAGTATTACAAAGTTTACAGGTTAATTTAAATTTAATATTTAAATAACAAGTTGTTTAATCTTGTCTGAGTTGAGAACGTGAGCGATAAACAATCTACATTTTATATTTTTAATACTTTGACGCGACAAAAAAATGTCTTTACTCCAATTAGACATGGTGAGGTGAAAATGTATACTTGTGGTCCAACAGTTTATGATTATGCACATATTGGTAATTTTCGTGCTTTTCTGTTTGAAGATTTATTGAAACGTTGGTTGAGATATTGTGAATTTAAAGTTATTCACGTTATGAATCTTACAGATGTGGATGATAAAACTATTAAGGGTAGTCAGGCAAAAGGTGTTGGGCTTGAGCAGTTTACAGATTTTTTTGTGTCAGCGTTTTTTGAAGATATTGCTGTTCTTAACATAGAGTTTGCAGATGTTTATCCGCGTGCAACAGATTGTGTTGCTGAGATGGTTGATATCATTAAAATTTTGCAGGAGAAGGGTTTTGCTTATCGTGGGGAGGATGGTTCAATTTATTATGCTGTTTCCAAATTTTCAGGATATGGTAAGCTTTCGCATTTAAAGATTGGTGAGCTTAAAGCAGGTGCTAGGGTGATTCAGGATGAGTATGCTAAAGAGGATGTTCAGGATTTTGCGCTTTGGAAGGCTTACACGCCTGAGGATGGTGATGTTTTTTGGGAGACAGAGTTGGGTAAAGGTCGTCCGGGTTGGCATATTGAGTGTAGTGCAATGAGTATGAAGTATCTTGGGGAAAGTTTTGATATTCATTGTGGAGGGATTGATAACATGTTTCCTCATCATGAGAATGAAATTGCGCAAAGTGAAGCTGCAACTGGTAAGGTTTTTGCGCATTATTGGATGCATAATGAGCATTTGTTGGTTGAGGGTAAAAAGATGAGTAAACGGTTTGGTAATTTTTATACGTTGCGTGATTTGCTTGTGAAGGGTTATGATCCAATGGCTATTCGTTATTTGTTGTTATCTACGCATTATCGTCAGCAATTTAATTTTACATTTGAGGGTTTAAATGCGGCTAAAAGTGCAGTTGATCGTTTTAAAAATTTTGTACGTCGGCTTGAGGGTGTTGATGGGCGGGATAGTGAGGGTAAGGTTGCTATGCAGATTCAGTATATGTCGCAATGTTTTTGTGATGCTATGAATGATGATTTAAACATTAGTGTTGCTTTGGCAGCTCTTTTTGATTTTGTGCGAGAAATTAACAATCTTGTTGATGCTGGTTTTGTGAGTAGTGAGGAAGCAAAAAAAGTTTTTAACGTTTTTATGGAATTTAATTCTGTGCTTGGAGTGATTGATAATGTTAAAGTAGATGTGGTGTTGCCAAGTGAGGTTGATGTGTTGGTGCAGAAGCGTGAAGCTGCTCGTAGAGTTAAAAATTGGAGGGAAGCAGATAGTATTCGTGATCAGCTTAAAGCTTTAGGTATCATAGTTGAGGATACTGTGCAGGGTGTAAGATGGCGTAAAGAGAGTTAAACGAGTTTGCCGTTTAAAGTCCATTTTGTTGTTGAATATTTTTCTTTATATAATTGTTTAGCTAATTCTGTTTCGTAAACGGTTAATGGGGTTTCTTTGAGTTGGATTTTTAGTATTGCTTGAAAACCTTGTTTTAGTGCGTTAGTAATTGTGTTAAAGTTGACTTTGTGTCCTAACTCGTTTTGTAGGCTTGTAATTTTTTGTCGTCCAGCAGTTGTAGCTTGGGCGTAAGATAAGTCTTTTAGTTTAAGTAGTTGAAACATTTTATCTGCATCAAAATTTTGTAAAAGAGTGCCATGTTGCAAAACATAGCCGCGGGATAGGGTTTGGCTGCTGCCTGAAATTTTTTTACCTTTAACAGTTAAATTAGGACAATTTTTTACGTTACCAACATTAAAATCTGCTGAAACACCCAAAAGCCGCAACGCATCAACAATCGCCTCATAAACTTTAAAATAAACACAAGTTACATCACCAACACTACCTAAATCAGAAACTTTAGCAACCACACCATAAGTAACCTCACCATCACAATCATGATAAACAGTTCCTCCCCCACTACAACGCCTAACCACATCCACACCAAACCGTTCAGCCACATCAAAATCAACCCGATCACACGCTACCTCGTTTCGACCAACACTCACAGCAGACGGATTCCAACAATAAAAACGCAAAGTATTAGGCACCTTTCCAACAATACGAGCCTGCAAAACTGCTTCATCAACAGACATATTCCAAGCTGCACAACCAACTTCAAAAGGCAACAAACGCCAAACATCCATACAACAACACTCAAACAACAATAACATAAAAATCAACTTAAAAACATACTTATAACAACCCCCAAAAACCTATATTTTCCCAAAAAATAGTACCAAAAAACTTGCAACAGGTTATTTGATTTTCTAAAACAAAAAATCCATAAAATGCCTTTCACTGGCGTTTTTCAATTTGACCAGTAATAGCCACAATATTACCCTCCACCTTCTCCAACCATTCCCTATTTCTAACAGGATCCAAACCCTTACGATAAAAAATATCCTTAGCCCTACACAAAGCGTCCAAAGCAGCAGGCAAACAACCCAAAGTAGCCAAAGCAACACCCTGATTTACCTGTGCCGTCAAATATTTACCCGTATCCACAACATCCAAATCACCAGTAACCTGATCAAAAAAAACCAACGCCTTATTAGCAGCAGCAAAACTCTCCAAATGCTTACCCTGACACCCAAATACCGCAGACAACCCAGAATAAACACCAGCTTCAAACCTAACCCGATCAAACTCTACATCCAATGGAAGCGAATTACACAAATTTAACGCTTTATAATAACACTCAACCGCACCCTGATAGTCACCCTGATTGAAAGCAACACCAGCATTACTATTAGCCACTTGCATAGTACGAATTACATACGAAATCTTCATTACACAAAATAAAGAAACAAAGACTTAAAACTGTTACGTTACACTCCCAGTTTAAAATAAACAATACACACTTAAAACCCATCTCAAAACATATAGCCATCAAGTTTCACCAAACTAGAACATTAAAATCACGCAAAAAACGTTAACCAAAAAATCAAAAATTTCAAACAACAAATCTATAAAGAAACAATCAGAAAAAAGCTCGATTAACTGTAAAAATTGAAATAGCCGATTGTATTTCCTCACGCTTATTTCAGTGTTTAAACACTTGAAGAGTTGATACCATGAAAAATGAAGTAAACATTCCAAAGACTATGTCAACCCAACATCCTGACAACGTAAATGTGCCTGAATGGTGCAAAACTCCAATAATTGATGGCAACGCCGAAGTATTCGAAGCCTATTACGCTTACGAAACTCTGGGCTGCCAAGAAGTTATGTGGGACAGCGAAGGCAAAGATGTTGATACACGTGTCCTTCGCAAATTAATGGACAAACACTGGAAATTTTTTGAACATCACCTCGTAGGAAAAGACGAGTTTCTAACTTACCGCATTCCAAACCCAAAAATTGAAGCCATAGAAAAAAAAGTCGTAACCGAAACCCTTCAAAACATCCCCATGGCATACGACGCAGCAACAAGCTTTTACAAAAAAGACGTTACACCAATCTTTGAAGTTATTCTACCCTTCACAACCGACAACAAAGAACCAATTTGGCTATACAATTATTACAAAAACGCCATTGTCCACGACGAAGAAGCTCTCCTAGACGAAAACACTAAAGCCAAAGAATGGGTTGGCTCAACAAACCCAAAAAACATTAACGTAATCCCACTAGTTGAAGACTTCAAAAGCATCTACAACATCGACAACATCATACAACCATACATAAAAACCATCAAACCCAAACACATGCGTGTCTTCATAGCACGTTCCGACCCTGCATTAAACTATGGTCTAATCTGTGCCACAATACTCTCAAAAATCGGGTTATACAAACTCAAAAAACTCGAAAAACAAGAAAACATTCCCATACACCCAATCTTAGGTGTTGGCTCCAAACCTTTTCGCGGGCATCTCTCACCCACCAACGTAGATCATTTCCTACAAGAATACAAAGGACTCTCAACAGTCACTGTTCAATCTGCAGCCCGCTACGACTACCCACTTGAACAAGTGCAAGAACTCGTAAAAACCCTAAATACTTGCCTACCAAACGGTGAACCAGACCCAATTTCAAAAGAAGAAGAAAAACTACTTGACAACATACTAGAAAAATGTAAAAAACAATACGAGTGCGTTGCAGAAGTACTCGCGCCACTTGTAAACTGTCTCTCACCATATGTTCCACAACGTAGGGCAAGAAAGTTACACATTGGATTGTTTGGTTATAGTAGAAGTGTAGCAGGAGTAAGTCTACCAAGAGCTATTCCATTTGCAGCTGCCTTATACAGCATTGGAATTCCTCCAGAATTTATCGGCGCAAAAGTTCTTGAAGACCTAAATGAATTAGAATACAACGTGCTAAACAAAGTTTATGTTAATTTAAAACATGACTACAATAGTGTAGGTGGTTATGTTAGTTGGGAAAACATAAATATGCTAATGGAAATGCATCCACGAGTTGCAAAACAAGCAGGTATGAACGTTGACAATCTTCGCCTAGCTCTAACTCGTGTTTTTGCAGACCTTAAAATTGTAGAAGAAAAACTTGACACAAAATTAGGTCCAAAAACACTTGAACACAGAAAACATGAAAACTTTACAAACAATTTCTTAATTAATTACCTTGAAGGCGAAGAAACACAAGCACGCAACGCCTTAATTGAAGCCGCAAAAATCAGACACTGCCTAGGCTAACAATCCATCATCACAATTAAACATTTTTTTAGCCACCACAACTTTATTTTTATCCATAAATTTTTCAACCTCAAAACATGAATAACCCACATTTTAAACTTTAAAACACCATTTTTTGCACAACCAAAAAATAAACCCTTAAACACAAATACCCCACAAATTTATCCCATACACCAACCTGTAAGCTATCCAAAAACAAATACAACAAAACTCTTTAAACACTAAAAACACACATTCTCAACAAATTTAAAAAACTTTTACCAGTTATCATAAACTAAACATGTTGTTAAAACTATAAAACCAACAAAAAACACTCAAACAACAAACAAATAAACAAAATACCATCCTGTTTTTCCAACCAACATATAAGACAAAACAACAAAAACGCATTTACTAAAAAAGAAGGAACCATATGTTGCTGCTATTAAACAACAACACTAATTTCAAACAAACACATATTACACATTTTTGAATTGGAGCTTTCCGTTATTAACAGTTACCAACATTTGTTTACCTGAATTATTCCAAAGTTGTTTAGTAGTTACACTAAATACGCCATCATCAGTTTTAATAGTAATTGTTTTACCAGCATCCTTAAACCAGTTTCCATAAACCTGTAACTCCACCGAAGTAGAACCACTCATATCAAAATAGGCATCACCAGCATTCAAAATAGCATTCATTTGGTCTTGCGATGGCTTTAATACAGACACACCGTTTACATCCTCAATCAAAATATCTAACCCATTCACATGTACAACACGTGTCCATTGGGCATATAAAGTAATATCACCATCAATAGCAGTGTAAAAATCAAATACTTTACCATCTAAAAACCAACCATCAAACCTATAACCCGTTCTTGATGGATCCACAGGTCTCTCAACAGTATCACCAGCATTAACCACTACCTCATCAACATTAGTTACTTCATCATTATAATCAAAAGTCACTACATAAAGCGGAGACACTACAACATCACTCCAAACGGCAATTACGGTTATTTCTTGTGCAGGCATAATGAAAGCCACAGAGTTTGAATCTTGATCTCGCCCAACTTCAACTACAGTTACACCTTCACCAAAATCCCAGTCATAAACAACAGAACCATCAACAGCTACAACAGAAATACTAACTTCTTCACCTGGCGTATATAAGCCAACACCAAACTCTACTGCAATACTACCACCTCTCACCATAACATTACATGTATAACCAATGTCAAAATTATTATAACCAACTGTATAAGGTGACGACCAAGTTACACAAGAAATAGTATCGTTATAATATTTGTCAAAAATTTGTTCATCATATTTAGTGTTGTAGTTGATATTTTTAGATGCTTCATTATTTGAAAAGCTTACAGTTTCATAAACCTGAGTATTTGGGAGATCAGCAACATTAACGCATATTCCACCGCCATTTCGTGTTGCACTGTTATAGGAAATTTCGCCGCCGATTAAATTGGTGAAAGCCTTTTCGATGTATATTCCCCCACCATTTTCTGCTTCGTTACCAGAAATAACACCGCCATACATTTCAAAAATACCAGTTTCAAAACTAAAGTTAGATATTCCCCCACCAAAGTGTGTTGCCTTATTTTCAGAAATTTTACCGCCATGCATCGTAAAAGTTCCCAAGTTATACACGCCGCCACCTGAAGAAGCTTTATTACCAGAAATCTCACCATCATACATTTCAAAGTCACCATAGTTAAACACTCCACCGGCATTATCAGCGATGTTGTCAGAAATTTTACCGCCATACATAATAAAAGTACCAAAAATGTTATACACGCCGCCACCCAAAGAAGCTTTATTACCAGAAATCTCACCATCATACATTTCAAAAGTGCCAAAGAAATTGTATATACCACGGCCTATAGTGTTATCTGTGTGATTTACAATAAGGCCGTCAAGTTTTAATATGCCATAAACAGTGATAGCATCTGTATTAACATCGCAAATAAGTGTATAAACTTTTCCGTCAGCATTTGTCAACGTAACATCTATATTTGATGGAATAACAAGTGACGACTCTGTAATGGTGATATTATTAGTAAGTGCAATAACTAAAGGTGTTCCAATTTGTGCACTATTAACTGCTGTTCTAAGTTCAGATTCATCGCTAACATAGTTAACTATTGAAGTGTTAAATTCGGCAGTAGCTTTGGTTAGTGGTATGCAGGAAGAGATTGAAGAGATTAGTAATATGAAAAGTAAGGATGTGAATAGTAAACGTTTATTGAGTGCAGATTTGTGTATGTTTTTTTTATGTATCGTTTGTTGTTTAAACTCATATTTAATGTTTATTTCCATAATTGTAATACCTCATATATAATACAGTATCAAAAGCAATCCACATATATATATCATCACATATAAAATAACACAAGACACACGAAAAACGACAACAAAAACCAAAAACAAAACACAACAAACACCCATTCACAACACAACCAAAACAACACACAAACACTCACAAAAACAAACCCACAACAACAAAAACACTTACACACCACCAACACCCACAAAACTTGACCCACCAATAACAAACCCACAAACCACACGCCCCATTAACAATCTAAAAACATACTACAAATTAACCCTAAAAACACAAAACAAAAATCACCCTAATGAAAACTTTTTCCCACATTAATATTGTGAAGAGTTTATTATTAAGCAAGTTTATTATAGTTTATTTTGGTGAAAACTTTGAGCGAGAAGCAACAATGGCAACATGTTTACATGATTTTAAAGTTATCAGAATTAGGCGCATATCGCAGAGTTACAAAAGTATCAACAGAATTTTTAGCAGGCAAATTAGGAATCTCACAACAAACCGCATCCCGTTATTTTATAGAGTTAGAACGAAAAGGTTGGATTAAACGAAATATTACACCTGAAGGCAGTTTAGTTAAAATTGAAGACTTGGGCGCACGTGAATTACTAAAACTTTATTCTAGTCTTAAGGGGGTTATTGAAACAGCTTACCCTTTGTCAGTTACTTTGGAAGGAGTTGTTTTTACAGGTTTTGGCGAAGGCGCGTATTATATTTCTAAAGAGAATTATAGTAAACAAATAACAGAAAAGTTGGGTTTTGAGCCTTATGGGGGTACTTTGAATTTAAAATTGTTAGGTGATTATGATGTTAAAACTCGTATGGAGTTGGAGATGTATCCAGCAATTGAGATTGAGGGGTTTAAGAGTGCTGATCGTAGTTTTGGTCTTGTAAAGTGTTATCCTGCGATAATTGGTAATAAGGTTAAAGGTGCATTGGTGATTGCTGTTCGCAGTCATTATGATGTTTCGGTGTTGGAAATTATTGCGCCGGTTTATCTGCGTAAGAAATTAAATCTTAAGGATGGATATAAAGTAAAAGTTGAGGTTTTTACGTCTGCTGCTATGTCTGATAGTAATAGTTGATTGTGTATTGGTTTTCGTTGGGTTTGTGTTTTATTGCAAAGATGTAGCCGGTAATTAATCCAAAAATTAGTCCGCCAAGATGGGCTAGTATGTTTACGTTTTCACCCATGTTTAAGATGAACAAGAAGGCTGCAAATATTAGGGCTCCAAATATTGATTGTTGTGAGGCTTTTCTGTCATATATTATGCAGGCACCAAATAGTGCAAATATTGCGCCTGAAGCTCCGACTGAGAGATAGTTTGGTCCAGAGATAAGTGAGAGAATGTTACCTGTTAATCCTCCTACTAGGTATATGCATAAGTATTTTGGTAGGGAGAACATTTCTTCAGCGCGTAGTCCAAAGATTAGTAGAAAAATTATGTTGCCTATGAGGTGGATTAGGTCTGCGTGGATAAACATTGATGTGAAAAATTGGTAGTAAAATGGGAGTCCATAGTCTAAGATTAGGCGGTTGTATTGTCCCAGTATGGCAGCTACAGAGTTATCTATTGCAAAAAAATTTTTGCTTAAAATAGCGCAGAAAATGTAGAGAATAATGTTTATAATGATTAGAATGTATGTGATTTTGTATTTTTGTGAGCTTTTTGGGATTTTAACAATCATTTTGAGATTTCTCAACTATTTTTTGTTTAATTTTTGAGGAGCTGTCTAAAGTGTCTGCTTCAAATTTGTCAATTCTGACAAGTTGTATCTGTGAATTATGTGTGTTTAGGTAAACTTTAACGTTTTGTGCCATTGCTTGTTGATCATAGCCTAATGCAATAATATCAGGTTTGATTTCGTTTACCATTTCATCTATAGCCATGTCTTTGTATCCTAAAATAGCTTGATCAACAATTTTAAGAGACTCTACTAAAACTTTACGTTGATCTTCAGGCATTATAGGTTTTATGCCTTTAATTTTTTCAACTGTACTGTCTCTAGCTATAATAACAATAAGAACAGCGTTTTTTCCACCTGCGTGTTTTGCTTGTTCTAAGTATCTTACGTGTCCTAAATGTAATAAATCAAATACGCCACTAGCAAGTACTATTTTTCTGTTTCCGTTTTTCTGGTTGGCCATTCAAATTTCACTGCTCCAAGTAATCTTAAAGCGTCAAGCAACCCCTCACAATAAGCTATAGAGGTTAAACTTGTTTCAAGCTTACCATTGTTCTTATAATATTTTGCGTCAGCTAAATAATCATGAATATAACATATCAAACTATCAACATTTTCTTTAGTTACACTTACAGAAACAGGTGTTTGCTGCATCGTGTTTAACACAATTTCTGCCGAAGCAACATATTTATTAATTAAAGTTTCAAGACTCAAGTAGATAACCTCCTAAACTCATTTGGCGCATCAGCAAACGCAATTAACGCATCAACCTCCATAAAATGCATATCACCTAAAAATATTAAACTATAAGGCGGTGGCCCAAAATCAAAATCAATAACATCTTTAATAAACCCTGCTTTTAACACAGGACAATCATTACCCACCCTAGCAATACCAACTACTGCCGTATTTAAAGTAAGACAATTCTGCTGTTTTTGCGCTTCCATCATTTGCAGAGTCTTAAGTGCTTGATTAATTGTCAAATAACGATTTTCAGACTCTTTTAAATCCAAAAGACACAAAGTATGTAAACCAACTTTTTTGTTTTGGACAATAACATTATATGGTGTTTCAGCAGGAGTTTCAGGAAAGGGAATAGTAACTGTTTTCCCAAATTTATAATTATGAAGACCTGAAAAACTAACTATAGCTGACATTATCGAAATACCATGAATGATTCGAGTGGGAATACCTAGTTTTATTGCGTCAATGCGTAATGTAACGTGGGTTGTTGCAATAAAAGGATCACCGGGAACAAAAAATATTGTTTTTCCTTCCTTGGCTGCCTGTAGAATTTGTTTACCATTTTCTTCTTCAAGGGTTTGGCGTGTAATTACATGTATTTTTTTGTTACAAAGCTTTTCCAGATGTTGCAAATTAAAATTAGGCATATGACTAGTGTATGTTTCCATGAATATGGTATTAGCAGTTTTAGCTTCTTCTAAACCTTTTAATGTGATTCCATATTCATCATTTAAACCCAAACCTACAAAGACAAGCTCATTCATAACGGCATCAAAAAAATAGTTGGTTTAGAAAATTAAAATGTTCTGTATCTTTTTTGTTTTTTGTAAGTAAGGGTGATTTGTGTTTTGCTAAAACTTTATATCAGCTATGTTGGATTTGACAGGTAATTATGGTTAGTTTCGTTTGCTGGTGATTGTTGTGCGTTGTGTGTTGATTGTGGGTGATGGTATGGCGGATAGGCCGTTGCGGGAATTGGGGTTTAGGACTCCGTTAGAGGTGGCTGAGCCTGTGTGGATGAATAGGTTAGCTTGTAGTGGTGCGTTGGGTTTGCTTGATCCTGTTGCGCCGGGTGTTGTTCCGGGTAGTGATGTGGCGAATTTGGCTTTTTTGGGTTATGATGGTAGGGGTGTGTGTAGTGGGCGTGGGGCTTTTGAGGCGGCGGGTGTGGGTTTGGAGGTTTTGCCGGGTGATTTGGCGTTTAGGTGTAATTTTGCTAGTGTTGATGAGGGGTTGTGTTTGGTGGATGAGCGGGCTGGTAGGGTTGGGGGTGTTGAGGTGGAGGTTTTGGGTGAGGTTGTGGAGCGGGTTTGTTGTGGGTTGGATTTGGGTGTTGAGGTTTTTTTTAGGCGTGGTTTGGGTTTTAAGGGTGCTTTGGTTTTGAGGGGTGAGGGGTTGTCTTGTAATGTTTCGGCGGTTTTGCCGGGTGTTGGGGAGCGGGTTGGGGTGGTTGTGCCTTTGGATGGTTCTTTTGAGGCTAAGCGTACTGCTGGTGTGCTTAATGAGTTTGTGCGTTTGTCTTATGAGGCGTTGAGGAGTCATTGGGTTAATGTTGGGCGTGTTGGTAGGGGGTTGGTTGGGGCGAATGTTGTTTTGCCGTGGAGTGGGAGTTTTGTGCCTGAGATGGTTTCTTTTGGTGAGAGGTTTGGTTTGAGGGGTTGTTGTGTGGCTGCGGCAAGTTTGGTTAAGGGTATTGGTAGGTTTTGTGGTATGGATGTTCCTATTGTTGTGGGTGCTACGGGTGATTTGGATACGGATACTTTGGCAAAAGCGGATGTGGCTCTTGCTGCGCTTGATGCTGGGTGTGATTTTGTGTTTGTTCATGTGGAGGCGTCGGATGAGGTGAGTCATGATGGAGATGTTTTGGGTAAAATTGCAATTATTCGTAAGATTGATGCGTTGGTTGGTAGGATTTTAGGGGGGGTTGATTTGTTGGATACTGTTGTTGTTTTGGCACCTGATCATGTTACGTCTTGTGCGACAAGGATGCATACTTGTGATGCTGTTCCTGTTTGTTTTGCTGGAGGTAACGTGGTTGCGGATGATGTGAAGGTATACAGTGAACAATCAGCCTATAATGGTAGGCTTGGTCGTATTAGAGGTAAAGATATAATGCCTATGGTGCTAAACTATATGGGTAAATCTGAAAAATTCAGCTGATACACTATGAAGCCAATCTCAAGTTTAGTTAAAGAACACTTTAAAACTCTTAAACCCTGTGTCCACGGCGGAGAAGTTTTAGATGCTATAAATAAGAGCGGTATTAAACGTGAAGCTCTTTTAGATTTTAGTTCTAGTGTTAACCCTTTAGGCACCTCTAAAAAAGCTTTATCAGCTATAAATGCCGCATTTAGCCAGATTGCAGCTTATCCTGATTCAACATCATCAGAATTGCGTTTAGTAATTGCTAAACATTACAATATTAAAAAAAACAATATTATTGTTGGCAATGGCTCAACTGAACTTATGTATTTATTTGCTGAAACATTTCTATCTAAAGGCGATGTTGCAGTTATAGCTGCACCAACTTTTGGCGAATACGAAAACGCAGTACAAAAAACTGGAGCAACAACATGTTTTGTCAAATTAAATAAAGACATGCAACTAGATGTTGACACATTTATTTCAAATATGAAAAAAGCAAAAATAGCATTCATATGCAACCCAAATAACCCCACCAGCCTATTAATATCAAAAAATGATTTAACACACATTTTAGACGCAGCCTTAGAATTAAATGTTCTAGTTTTCTTAGATGAAGACTTTTTAGAATTTGTCAAAGATGAACAACAACTCACCATGATCAACAACATAAACAAATACCCAAACATGTTTATCTTACGCAGTTTTACCAAACTCTTCGGCTTAACAGGCTTACGCGTAGGCTATGGAATTGCATCTGAAGAAATAATTAACGCACTTATGTGCGCCAAAATTCCATGGAACGTCAATTGCCTAGCACAAGCAGCAGCAATTGTAGCCTTAAATGATTACGAACACTTACAAAAAACACAAAAATTAATCAACAAAGAAAAAACATTTCTACACAAAAACTTGTGCAACATTAAAGGCTTTAAAGTCTACACACCTGACGCAAACTTTTTCTTCATAAACATCCGAGAAACAGGTTTTACAGCTACAGAATTAACAGAAAAAATGTTAAAACATGGAATCATGATTAGAGACTGCAGCAGTTTTAAAGGATTAGACGCATACTTTATCCGAATAGCAATAAAGCGACACAATGAAAACGTAAAGTTACTAGAGGCACTAACTAAAGTAATATAAATAATAAATTAATGCTTGATAAATAGTTGCTACATGTTTACACTAGACTATACCCTACTTGCCAACGCAGTAATTATATTTGCGTTAGGTTTTCTAATTGACACCCTTTTAGGCGAGATACCAGATAAAATACACCCAACAGTAGGCATAGGCAAAATTATAGGCTACCTTAAACCAAAATTAAATAATAAAAACCCAAAAATAGAAAAAATTAACGGCACACTATTACTCATAGGAGTAGCAACACTTGTTGCAGTACCTGTAAGTCTAAGTCTTTGGTTTATCCACACCTACCTATGGACAACACCCTACTACTTAGGGGTACTATGCTACATTATAATTGGAGCAGTACTTTTTAAAGCAACATTCGCAATAAGCTGCATGCACCGCTACACAATACCAATTGCCAAAGCTCTTAAAAACAATGATTTAGACAAAGCACGCAAATACTTACCCTACATTGTTCGCCGTGACCCTAACAGCCTAAATGAAGAACAAATTACTTCCGCCACAATAGAATCTATAGCAGAAAGCACCACAGACGGAATAACAGGACCATTCTTCTTTTTCGCATTTTTAGGTATTCCAGGAGCATTTATTTATCGAGTAATAAACACCCTTGACTCCATGGTAGCCTACAAAACACCTGAACTACGCAACATCGGATGGTTTAGCGCAAAAATAGACACAGCAGCCAACTACATTCCTGCCCGATTAACCTCTTTATTAATGGTAGCTGCTGCAGGCCTTGTAGGCGCAAACGCTAAAGAATCATGGCGCATCCTAAAACGCGATAAAAACAAAACAACATCACCTAACGCAGGCTACACCATCAGTGCAATGGCAGGTGCCTTAGAAACACAACTTACAAAACCAGACCATTATACTCTTGGCGACAAAGGACCCCTAACACCAAATGACATAATAAAAGCACTACAAATAATGGAAACAACCGCACTTCTATTCGGACTAATAATCATTATACCAATAATCGCTTTAAGAATATACTTAATCGGCATCTAACCTTAAACCATTACTTTTACTTTTCCTAAACATCCATAAACAACATACAAAATAGAAGTTATTTTCACAACTGTTTATGCCGCTATATATAAAAATATCAAGCTATCACATAAACAGATCATGATAATTTTTGCAACTTTACTCCAATAAACTTTAGCACCCGTTATTTTTACATTATCAAAACACACATACACACCATAAAACAAGTAAAACATATATAAAAACACAAAAAACACACAATTACACCAACAAAATCAACAAAATAACAAATAATACTAACAACTAATATACAATTCGCCACCCTATAAAACAGAGTAAAATCACCAAAACTGCAAAACAACTACAAACTGATTAAAAACAAACGTTACAATCAAATTTGTGATGATACTTTGTTGGAAGAGAGTCAACACTTCAATTAACTAAAAAATGAACTGCCATATTTGCCATACCGTCATATTTAATAACAACTAATAACATCAATATATATACATATGGATCTAGGATGTAATCAAAAATGTCAATAAACATTAACGATTTAGAAGCTTTAACAGATTATTTAAATTATAAATTTGCAAAAATAGCTAATGGGAGACCTGTTGGTGGTATACCAAAAGACCCCATAATTTCTGAAAAAACTGTTAAAGAGTTCATATTGAAAAAAAACCTTGTAGCTATACCACTAGATAAAAAAATACAATATTTTCAGGGAGCGTTCGATGCACCTGCAGACACTGGCGCGATAGTAAATAACACAGATGTGCGGTCTAAACTATTAACAGTTGCTGAAAAACCGGTTGCTGCAGCAGATTCTTTAACAAAGCAGATTTTGATATGCGGTGGCATAAAATACCCACATCTACACTGTGAAGGTGAGATTTACAAACTTACGAATGATCAATGGAATCAATTTGCAATCATTGCTCTAGAGGAACTTCGCAACAAATTTGCTAAAGTTAATACTATCTCATTTGACAATTTTGTGAAATTTGCTGAAGTAGTCGAAGAAGAAGTTTGACAATCAAAGAAAACAAATCTTCAACATCTTCCTTTTTTATCCCAAAACAAATAACCAAATGCATATTATTTGTTACACAAGAATGCAATTTACGTTGTCAATATTGCTATATAGAAAAAAAAGACGCCAAAATGACTCTGGAGGTTGCTCAAAAAGTTGTGGATTTTATGTTTCAGAAAAACCCAAATGACGGACAACTTGAAATAGGTTTCTTTGGCGGCGAACCACTTCTTGAATTCGAACAAATAAAACAAATTGTAAAATTAATCAAAAACCATCCATTATATAACAGTTCTAAAGTAATTATGTCCATAACAAGTAACGGAACAATTTTTAACAAAGAAATAGCCGATTTCATGTTATCTAACGACATAGTTTTCTGTATAAGTTGTGATGGCCCACAAGAAATACAGAACACTACCCGTAAATATAAAAATGGACAGGGGTCAGCTATGGCTGTAGAGAAGACTATTCAAGAGGCATTACAGTATTTTCCGCTTCTCCCAGTAAACGCAGTCTATTCTGATAAGACATTAAAGTATCTACCACAAACTGTTGATTATCTGGTTAATTTAGGTGTTAAAAATATTTATCTTAACCCAGATATATCTGCTAAATGGAAACAGGAACATGCAGAACAGTTTTCTGAAGTCTATGGTGTTTTGGCTGAGAAATATATACAGTTTTATTTGCAGGGTAAACCAAAATTCATCAGTCTCATAGATGGCAAAATATCCATAATTTTACGTGGAGGTTATGAATTATTTGAGAGATGTAGAATGGGTTCGGGTGAATTTGCTTTTGGTACAACTGGCAATGTTTATCCCTGTGAGAGGCTTGTGGGTTTTGATGATGGAAAAACTAACTGTATTGGTAATGTTGTTGAGGGCACAATTATGCCTTCATCATGTAAAATTGTACCTAGTGCCGCTACAAATGTTGAATGTACCCAGTGTGGATTTAGTGAGTATTGTATGAACTGGTGTGGTTGTACAAACTATCATTCTACAGGAAGTTATGATAAGGTTTCAGCTTTTATGTGTGCTCATGAACGTGCAATTATAAACGTTGCTTATCAGACAGTTCAAAAAATGAATGAATATGGCATAAACCTTAGTCATCATGTTCAAGGTACACCACTTGTTAATGTGGCAACTGACTTTAGCAAGAGCTGAGTAATATTAATGCTATTAGTAGACGTTAGTCTTAGTTATTATTTTGGTAGTTTTACTGGTGTGGGTGTGTAGTTTTTGTGTGTTTATACATATTTTGTGTAGAGTGAAGTATTCGGCAGACTAAGGGTAAGTTGGAAAAGCTTCATGATCTTTATAATATTCATCGGTTTAGGTTTGAGTGTTTGGATGAGTTTGTTTGTTGGTATAATGATAGGCCTCATGGTGCTTTGAATTTGTGGGAGGCTGAATCGCCTAATATGGCGTTTGTGGTCTGAATTTTGGTTGGGTTTAGCGGCTAAATGGTTGGGGTGGTGTGGGTTATATGTTGAAGGGTGTTTAGGGTAGAAAGTGAGGTTGTGAAATTATTTCCGTGCAAGACAAAGGAAAATGTGTTTGAAAAATTAGCAGGTTATTGACATATGGTTTTTTGTGTTTTGTTGGTTTTGGTGTTTGTTTTTGTATTGTTTTATTCAAAATTTATAAGGTCATAATTTTCTGGGAGTTTAGGTTGATAAGTAAGGTGCTTAAGGATGTTGATGTTAATAAACTTGTGTTGTTGGAAGGATTGATAATATGATGTTGTTCTTAGGAAACAAGAAAAACAATGGTTGATAACATTTATAATCCAAACACAACACTTAACAAACAAATATAACACTGTAATAAAAACAAGGAGAATGTAACATGAATCCTTTTCCTCAGGTGCAACGTGTAAAATACAAACACAATCCAATACATAGACTCACATGCGAATACCGATTTCCAACCATTCTAAAGATAAATGAAAAAGAAATAGCAGATTTTCAAGAAACTATTCGAACACAATACCCCGTGTATAAACAATCAATTGGACATCAAAACCAATTAAAAATGATTGTGTCTGAATCACAAGAAGATGAACTTGTATCTCCGATTTTTTCACGATATAAAACTATAAACCATATGTTCTTTTCAGAAGACAATAATTATGGTGTAAACTTGAATAGTACATCACTTAGTGTATCTACACAAAAATATCAAAACTGGGAAGATTTTTCACCAAGAATAAACACTACATTAGAAACATTTAAAAAATTTTATAAACCTGCATTTTATGAACGTATAGGATTAAAATATGTTGATATAATACATAAATCAAAATTAAATATTGATAAAAACACTGAATGGAAAGAATTAATACAACCACAAGTGTTAGGATTTTTAAATAATCCAGAATTAACTCAATATATAAAAAGTTACACTACAAATACAGAAATTAAAATAGGAAACGGTGCCATGGCACAAATACAAGCATATCTTGCAACCGCAACAGAAACAAAAGAAAATAAACCTGCTTCAGAACCAGAGATTGTATTTATAATAGTTAGCGATTTGTTTGCATTACGTACAGAAATAACAGAAGCTTCTAATTGCGTAGATTATTTACATTCTACTGCATATGATTTATTTAGGTTTTTAATAACAGAAAAGTTACATAATGCGATGGTGCCAAATTAATGACTGTGCAAATACGTGAAACCCAAAAAACAGCATACGAGTATAAGCCAAATAACAGTTATGATGAAAATTTATTGGCAGATATTTTGAGCAAAGATGTTATAATTCAACCTACTCAACCTGTAAATATAGATATTTTTTATCCAATTATGGGCACTTTAAAAGCATTAACTGACAGTGACGTACAAAATAATGTTTATGAAATAATTCAAACCTTATATCGTGTAATAACAGAATTACGTGTTAGAGTATCATTTACAAATTATTTGTCCAAACTTCATTTAACAGAACAGGAAGATAAAACAGCTTTATTGGAGTGGAATTTTGAAAAATTCCGTTTTGGTTTTACAATAGAATCGATTCTAGCTAAATCTAGTTACTATTACGTTGCTGTTGATCATGATAATGGCATATATAAAATGGATTCTGAAAAATTTGGGGATCATGTTGACATCATTGTAAAGCGTATAGTTAACTATGTTTTGGCGAATACTTGATGAATTCTATTAATTATCCTGAACGTTTAATACGTGGATTATCAAGTAAGGATGATATTGATGCTAACGGGTTTGTTACTACTGGTGCTTTTATGTTTGGAGACATCTCTCGGGTTGATGGTAATTTAGAATTATCAATAAATTGGTATGATGATGAAAAATCTTTAGAGTATATTTTTGAACAAAAAAAGGATGATGAATCACAAAAATTCAAGTTCGGAGCTGCAATTTTGAAACGTCAACATATTGATGGACTTATTTGTGAACATGATGATAATTATTTAAGTTATGAACGGGCTCCTATTGAAAATAATAAATATCATGGAAATTTACTTTTAAAAAATACGGCAACTAAACAATATAAAAAAGTAATATCTGGTTTTCTTGCGGCGCATGCATCAAAATATGACAATAAATAGAGATCAGGGGAGAATGCCCCGCATAACTCTACACTATAGCTAAGCTAAGTTTACTCGATAGATGTATATTGACCTGTTCGAAAACTAAATATGTTGTATTGCTGTTAAAGTTCAGATTAAGAAAAACACATTACGTTTTTGGTGATAAAATAAGATAAATAATCAAAAACGATAGATTACCTACACGAAAGCGATTACCAAAAACGTATGTATTAAGCTCTTAGTGGAAAAATGGTTTTTTATTTCTCGCCTTTAGTTGAAATTTAAACTTGTGATACTCTTGTTTAACAAACATGAATGACATATCATGTTTATGTGTGCATACTCACGCAAGCTAAACACATACCCAAAACTATTTTGACGGGACAAATTCAACTCTTACACGCCAACGAAACAGTCTTAGTAGCACTACAATCAGAGCATTTGTAGGTTAAAAAACCGTATTCTGGGTCTCGACAGCGTAGCAACTTTTCGATTTCATTGATTTTGTATTGTGAAAAAGTTGGGGTTTGTGGTTTATTTGTTACCAGTTTTGTAGGTGTTAGTATGTTTTTGATGGTGATTTGGAAGGTTCGCTGTCATTCAAAAAGAAGGACGATCCAATCACACAAATGCGTTAACGTGAATAAATTCACCGCAATACGCATAATTTTCAAAGATATTTATTATTTATTTTTGAAAATAATAGGTATTATTATTATTTCCGATATAAATATGGTGCCACTTATAAGGGTCCATGAATCTATCCATATCATATTACCAGTTGTGTTCTCGGTGAGTATAAACATTACAAGCCCTGCAATACCTAAAATAAGCATTACAGCCAACCATCCAATATTGTTACGCCATAAACCACCATCAATATCAAACGGGTCTTTACTGCCTTTCTTATCATCCTTTATCTTTTGTAACAACAATACAACAACAAACAAAACTGCCAATACAAAACCCACAACACCAAACACCAAATTTAAAACCGCCCACTCAATTGTAGGTTCATCTTCTTCAATAACTAAATCCGATGATGTATTAGGTGTACTGTTTTTATCAGGATCAGTCGTTGGAGTAGTACTTGTAGTTGGTGTATTTTGTGTAGAGCTTGAACTACCACTGCTGCTGGGGCGTGGGCTTGGAGTTGCATCTTGTTTCCATACAGCATACAGTACCACATTTGTAGAGCCTATTGTGAAAGTAGATGGTGAAATCGTAGAACCAGACACCGTATAAGTTGGTGCTGTTGCACTGGAAGTTGTTGCCCAACCTAAGAAAGTATAGCCAGAGCGAACAAGATTACCAGTATTGCTAAGCAGTGTCACGGTTGAATCAGTATAATATGGACTGTTAGAATCGTTTGGTATGTTTCCGCCTGTGTTATTGTTACCATTGTAAGTTACTGTGTATTTTGAATTTTCTTGCCATACTGCATATAGTGTTGTGTCTTGGGTAATATCGAAAGTGTCGCCAGCTTGATAAGTTGCTGTTGTTGCAGTAGAAGTAAGAGCCCAACCAAGAAATGTGAAATTAGATTTAATCATAGTGTTTGCGTCGAGTACTATTACAGTGGAGCCAGCAGTATATGGATTGGCATCGTCTACTGGTATATTGCCGTTTGTGTATTCATTGCCATTGTATGTTACAGTAAATTCTTCAGTTGTATTTGGTACCCAAACTGCAGTTAGCGTAATTACACCAGTAGTACCATCAGGAATACCAGAAACAGGCAACACCAACGAAGTACCATTAGCACAAGCAACCATCCAATGCGAAAAAACATAACCATCCCTAGACGGCACATTAATAACAATAGGAAAATTACCAGCCACAGTATAATCAATCGGATTACCAGGAGCATTAACACCACCAGCCAAAGCA